>JAQUZA010000254.1 GCA_028691595.1 Candidatus Rifleibacteriota bacterium | reverse complement strand
GGAAGCTTCACAAGGCCGATTTTGAGCCCTGTCTTGCAGCATATCCCCGCGAAAAAACGGGTATTCTGAGAATTCCAATTTTTGTTTCCTACAAGGCACCGGGGTCGAACGAATTTGTCAAAGAAGATTATCTTTATTCAACCAGAGTTAAGGTTGTTGCCAACCTGGTTCCGGTGCTGTCGAGATTTTCGCTTTATGTTGAAGATGCGGTTGCCGGCGAAGGGCCCGATCGTTTTAACAAGGTCGAGACCAATGCCCAGGGTAACCTTCTGCCTTCAAGTAATTTCAAACCCTGGGTTCTCGACAATGGCCTTGGCAGCGACAAGTTTCCTGAACGGTTTGCTGATGTCATCAGCTCGGCGCGCGGGCTGGTTTATCTGGGTGGCGGCCGTTTGAACCTTGGCATAGCCCGCGGCTGGAACGAGCCTGGCAAATACGGCGAAGGTTTTCATCTCTTTGCTGAAGGCCGTGGAGATGGGCTTTACACGACGGCGTTTCTTGGCCCCATGGCACTCATGAACTGGGAAACCGGTTTGTGCAACGACCTCAGCGATGATGCCAATATCTTCTGGTGGGAATTAATCAAAGATGGCTACGATGCCATGTCGAAAAACAACTCAATTTTCAGGTTGAATGGTACCGACC
Organism: Candidatus Rifleibacteriota bacterium; assembly: GCA_028691595.1. Lineage (GTDB taxonomy): Bacteria > Muiribacteriota > Ozemobacteria > Ozemobacterales > Ozemobacteraceae > Rifleibacterium. The sequence goes on along the minus strand of JAQUZA010000254.1, from coordinate 4,724 downwards.
AGGATAAATCTCCGACTCTGGTTCTTGGCGAAGTTATGGGCCGCACCCTCTGTGCCAGATGCTATCGCGAGAGCAGCGAGAATTTTGGCCCGCTTCCCTATGTCAACAGTGATGCGGTATTCGATGATTATATGAGTGGTCAGAGCGAGGTTTTTAACATCAGTTACTTCATGAGTGAGCACCAGAAGGCGGCCGGGGCACTGAATCGCAGCGGCTATAACGCTAAATACGCGAGCTCGTTGATTGAAGAACCCTATAACCGGGCTCTGGCTTATATTGTTACCAATTTCAAGGCTGCTCACCCGCTCGATACCGGTGCTATACCCTCGTCAGACCCTCTGGCAGCCTTTGCCTCCGGAAAAGCGATAACGAATGGTCTTGCCCATAAGGTTCCTGCGCCTTTTGACAGTATTTATTCAGGGGTGACCGATCTCAAAAAAATGAGCGAATTTCTCGCCCGTGACCGGATAATGATCCCGGGTATCCGCGCGGCGCGCACTCTTGACCTTGGAAAAGGGCAGAAGCTGCTGCCGGCGCTCGAACAGCGCGGTCTGTTGATCAAAGACAAGCTCGATCTCAACGGCTGGATATTCGTTAAGACCAAAGACAGTCTGGCAATCGACAGTTCACTGCGTCTCTTGAGCCATGGCGGCATAATTGTCGAGAAGGGAAATGTCGAAATTAAAAACCCGGTAAGAGCTGATGGTGGCGATTTTTTGCTTAACCTGGTGACTCTCGATGGCAATATTACCGTAGACAGTTCGCTGGGTGGCGAGCTCGACATGGGGCTTACAGCCTGCGGCAATGGCTCAGATGGCCAGGTCAAGTTTCCGGGCAACAGCAGTACCAATAATATAAAAATCAACGGCAGCGTTGTCATGCACACCATTGCGCGGGGTACTCTCAATACCGCTGCCGCCAGAGGTGTTGAGATCGTTTATAACCGAAAACTTGCGGCGATGCCCGGTCAGACGGCAGACGAAGGTTCTGAGAAAAGTCTGCTGATGTTCGATCTCAAAGACCTGCCGCAACTGGTAGACTGATATGAAACAACAGCAGAATAAAAATTCCCGGTGTGGCTTTTCATTTGTTGAAGTGCTGTTTGCCGTGGTGCTTCTTGGTTTTCTCATCGCTCCTATTTTTACGCTTCTGACTCAAAGCAGCAGTGGTACCGTGCAGAATCGCAATGATATTCTGGCGCAACAGCACGCGACCAATCTGCTGGCTTACGCCTACTCGCTTCCCTTTGATCACATTTTTTTGAATGCCGGGCCGGCCCGCACCATAAAAGATCTGAGCGTCACCGCCAATGCCGCAACCCTTGACCTTGGCATGGAAGAAGATATGTTCACGCGCACCATCGAGATCGACCAGCAGAAGCCCGCTGACTGGCCCCATGCCTACAAGATTATCACCGTAAAAGTCAAATGGAAGCAGGCGAACGAGTCTGCACGCGAAATTAAAGTTGCCGGGCTGGTGTCGCAATGATTAAAAAAGGTTTTAAACGAGGCATTACGCTGATCGAGGTGAGCATCGGAGTCTTTATTATCAGCATTCTCATGGCCGCCGTCATGAACCTTTTTGGTGCCGGCATGCGTGGCTCGACCAAAGGCATGGCGCACCTCACCAACATGGAAGCCGCCGCAATACTGATGTCGCAGATCGAATATGACCTGCTGCGGGCAGTTAAGCTGCTCGACCCTTCTCCGGGTGACTCAGACAAGGTTGCCCGCTGGGAAATCCTTACCGGCAACGGAAACGGCACCATTATATATAACCTGGTCGATAATGGCATTGAACGCAAACTGGATGGCGGCACGGGCGACCAGAAATATGTTTATTGCAAAGGTCTCGATGTTAAGCTGGCTTTTCGCCATGTAACCTTTGCTGCCACCCCCGGGTCACCAGAAAAGGCCGGCATGTGGGTTGAAGTTTCGGTCGCGACCCCAAAAAAGATCGGCAGTTCTGAAGAGTTCAAAATGAAGCGTCTCATTCTCTGCCGCAATATCACGGCTCTTTAAGCCCGTTTTCCTTTTTAACATTTCTCTCTAACCGGCTTTGCTGACAAGGTTTCAGGCGGATTCGCGGTAGTGGAGGTTAAAATAGACGGTTTCAAGGGCTTTTTTTATGGCCTCATTAATTGGAACGAGCCTCGTGCCTGATGATGGTTCTATGGCAGCGAGCTGGCGGTAATATGAAGCCATTACCGGAACCTTGCCGCCGCCGTTGATGTACATACCGGCATTACTTATTGCTTCGGGGTGCCGGTTTTTCAAGACGCGGCAGGCGGCGAAAACCGGCCGGCCGTTCTTATCAGTGGTGGCCGAAAAACCGAAAAGTCGGCAGATAAAGCCTCTGACCGGGTAGATTTTGCAGCCCCAGGCATTGTTGTCAAGACGCGAAAAAATGCAATTTGAACCGATCCCCTTTTCGAGCTCGTCAAACCAGTAATCAAGCATGCCAAGCTTGTAAGCGTGCCAGGCAAATGGAAGAAACTCGATGCTGGTGGCTTCGATTGCTTCGTAGCGGCAGCACTCGGCACAGTGAAGTTCACAATCCAGGCCGGCGTGACGCTTAAAGGCCCTGATATCTTTATCGATCGTTTTCTGCAATGTCTCAATTTTTTGCACTTTGTGATACAGCGATATCATATAACCTGCTATGATGGTTGAATAATGAGGCAGCAGAATCTACTCCGGCGTTAAATTCTTGTCGAAGGTGATTCTCAGCGTTTTTGGGGTGATTCTGGCAAAAATTGGAAAATTTATTATAATTTTTTGTATGCTTCGGAGGCTTTGTGGAAATTAATCAACTTGTTGAGCTCTTACGACAAAATGAACTTTTATTTGCTGAACTATATCGTGAATGTGCCAGGCTTTTTCCCGATTACAAAATAGAATTTGAAGAATTTGTCTCTGAAGAAAATGCGCATGCGGCCGTATTTGCGAAGATTGCCGAAGATATTCGTCTTCACCCTGACAACTGGCGCATGGGCAAAGTAAGTATCAAGACAGTCGAAATTGTGCAGAACCAGATAAATGAAGCTCTTGCTGAGATCAGAAGCGGTAGGGTCGCCCCGCGTTACGCGATCACGGCGTTGCGTAACTTCGAACAGGGAATGGGCGAAAGAGCCGCCGAAAAACTTATTGAAACCAGTTCCGAGTATCTCAAAAATGAAGTTGCCGGCATAAGAAGCGGTTTTACCGGGCATCTGCAGAGACTGCAGCAACTCGAACGCAAGATTTTTCCACGCAGCGGCACAGAAGCGCTTTTCGAAATCTGAACAGGCAGGTAATTGCAGATGGCTCGTGAACCATACGACTCATGGGAAGAAAAATTTATCGCTCTTTGTGAAGATAAGCTTGAAGAAGAGCCAGTTTACCCTTATGAACATCTCTGGCGTAAAAACCTGAGTGTGCAGCAGGCTTTTGAGGCTTACCTCGAAGAGAACCCCGACTACGCCGAGAAGTTTCAGGAACTCGTCGAAGAATCGGCGACTCCCGAAGAAAGCGCCGCGTTTCTCGAAATGGCCCGCAAGCTTGAAGCTCAGCGCCAAAAGAAAGAGCTTGAAGAGAAGCTTGCCGCTAAAATGAGCAAATTCTGCCCTGACTGTGCCCGCATTCTCGGCACAAAAAAACAATGTAAATGCGGCTACCGCCGCAAATAACGGCTGTTGTTGCTGCCCTCAGGATTGTTGCCCGCCCTGCTAGTCCTCTGTCACACAAGAATTATGGGGGGGGCTTCGTCACTGCCGGGCAGGGGTCGATTACCTTGCGGCTGATTTTGTGGCTCGCGCAGATTTCTGTTTGCGTTGACTGGCCATTGGCAGGGGCATTACCTCTTTTTTACCCGGAACATGTTTATAGGTTACCAGCCCTTCAACCGGGCAGACCATGCCACAGATCATACAGCTCAGGCAGTGATCTTTATCGGGCAATGGGCGGCGTTTTTCGGCATCCCAGCCAAGGTTCTGGCCGCCGGCATCCTGGCAGACAATGTAGCACTGGCCGCAGCCAATACATTTGTCGAGGTCAAATTCGGCAGCACCCTGCTTGGTAAGATCGAAAGCATCGGTTGCTACGGTGTGCTTCAACGATTTGCCAACTATGTCACGCAGATTTTTGAATTTGCGGTCATCCATCCAGTCTGAGAGACCCTCAGCCATGTCTTCGACAATTCGCTGCCCGTAGTGAATGATACCGGTGGTCACCTGAATGGCTGACGCACCGCACATAAGATATTCGGCCATATCGACCCAGGTTTCTGCTCCGCCGCAACCGATAATCGGAATCTTCAGCTCTTTGCACTGTGCCAGTTCAGCGACACATTTCAGCCCAATCGGCTTGATGGCCGGGCCTGACAGGCCGCTCATCGCCCCTTTGCCGTGAACGTTCGGTCTTGGCACATAATCTTCGAGACCAACTTCTGTGAGAGCCCTGACGGTGTTGATGGCGGTGATGCCGTCGGCTCCGCCCCGCTGGGCGTAAAGGGCCGGTACTGTGATTTCGGTTACATTTGAGGTTAACTTGGCGAGAATTGGTATTTTAACGGTTTTGCGCACTGCCGAAGTGAATTTTTCGATCAGTTCCATTGCCTGCCCGACCTTCATTCCCGAGCCTTCGACGGTCATGTGCGGGCATGAAAAGTTAAGCTCGAGCATGTCGGCACCGTTATCTTCGCCCATTTTTGCCAGTTCAACCCACTCGTTAAGAGAAAAACCCATG
>JAQUZA010000253.1 GCA_028691595.1 Candidatus Rifleibacteriota bacterium | reverse complement strand
TGGCGCTGGTCAGCCAGACGGCAAAAAAGGTTATGATCAGAACCGGTTCGAGACTCTGCAGGCTGAAGGCGACGATTTCAGAACGGGCGACGTTGACCCCCGAGATGGTTTCGATGCTGCGTATAAGGCTCTGTTTTACAGTTTCTTCGCCGGCAAAAAAGTTTATGAAGAACGGAACCGGCAGTTCAGATGCCCCCTGGCTTGCATAGATGTTACGGAAGCTTCTGACCGAGGCTGTTAAGATCTCGGCACTTAGAAGTGCTATAGCAATAAAAACGCTGAAAAACCCAAGGTCTACAGTCTTTACCAGCCCGATGTTTTCTGCCTCAGGAATGTAAGACGTGAAAATGAACAGCGTGAAAATTAATGTCTGATAAAGAGCCAGGTAGGCCAGAGCCCGGTACCATTGCGGCATCGCTTCGTCTTTATTGTCGGCCTGCATGGTTCTGACAGCAAAAACCGCGTAGAAAATCAGCAGTAAATGAACAGCCAGGTAAAAAATGCGAAAGTTAAATGAGTCATAAACCGTAAGGTTGTAGCCCAGAGACAGCCAGTAAACATTGATAAGAACATAAAAGCAGATCGCAGCAACAGCAAGAGCCCCGCTGGCTTTAAGAATCAGCTGAGCTTTTTTGCGACTGATATTTCGACGCATAAGTGCCGAAACAAGTCTGTTGTTCTCGCCTGCAGTCAGGCGGCAGAAGCTGTTGTAGCAATGACTGACAGTGAGCAGCAGCAAAAAACAAAAACTGCCGGCCAGCTTGTCAAGACCGGCATAGATGCCGACCCAGGTCGATAACAACAGAACCCCTGAAGTGATGTTGAGCAGACTCATGCCGGCAGTGTAGCATAATATATTACCACACCCAAGAAAAAAGCCGCCCGACAGGGGCTATTTGATAGATGATGATTGCGGAAGTTTCAGGATTTCGTCATGAACCTTGCGCTTGATGTCATCGGGCAGCCTGGATTCGTATTCAGAAATTATTTCGATACCGTCATGATGCAGTTTTTCTGCATCGGCAAACATGTTTTTCATCTTGCCAAGTGCGGCAGTCAGCTCATTTGAGAGGTTTTCTTCAATGTTTTTCCATTTGGCGTTGAGAGCCTGATTCAACTTCTGGTTGTGATCCAGCAGCTTGATTACCAGGTGCTGCGGGCTTCCCTGACTGGCACCTTCATACTTGGCGAATTTTATTTCCAGTTCCTTTTTCCAGGCCTGCAGCTCATCGAGCTGGTTTACCAGTTCCTGGATCTCTTTGTCTTTATCGTCAAGTTTGCGGAGGTAGTGCTCTTCAAGGCGTTTGGTCTGCTTGAAATTGTCTTCGGACAAAGAAGCTCTGACAGCCTCGTGTTCGTGTTTTGTCGAGCTGATCATTTGCTCATATTTTTCTTTAATCAGTGCAATTTCGCGGTTTTTGAAAAACATTACCACTTTTGCCCCTATGGCAAAGAGGGCGGTCATGATAAGAATCAGACCTATTACCTGTAATGGTTCCATCTGCTTTTTTCTCCGTGCTGAAAGTTTTTCTGATGCGTTAACAGGTTTGCTGTGGCACCAAAACCAAAAACAGGGCTCCCTTTTCAAGGAGCTCTGTTTAAGAGGTGGTAATTATGTGCGCTTTGAAGTCATGACGTAATTTGGGCTCGACGGTTACTTAAGAATAAAAGAATAATCAGGTAAACTGAATGTCGCCGCTTACTGACTCTGCCTTAAATTCTGCGCCGTTACTGCCTGATTTCAGCGAAGTGCCCTGATTGTTCAGTGGTGTGGCATCACCTTTCCAGTCAAGAACAACGTCGCCACTGCGGGTTGTTGCTTCAACAACTTTCCATGGCCCACTCATTTTTTCGACGATAATATCGCCTGAAGTTGTGGCCAGTCTGACACTGGTGTTATCAGAAATGCTGGCTTCGGTCAGCATTATATCGCCTGAAACTGAATTGATCTTGAGTTCTTCGATTCTCGAATCTCTTACGAGAAAATCACCCGAGGTTGACTTGATTTCCATTGAAATTTCGCCACCCTCGATTTGAACGGCACCACTGACAGTCTCAATTTGTGACTGTTTGAGATTGGCACCCTGGATTCTGATATTGCCGCTGACGGTTTTAAGCTCGCCAATGCGATAGTTGCCCCTGATTCTCATCGCGCCGGAAACGGTCTTGCAGTTAACATGCATGTCAGCCGGCAGGGTTATTTCCATGTCGATAATTGCTTTGACCGGCAGGTTACGATCAAACCCGACAAACAGGCTGCGGTCGTCGGTTCTGATGCCATAGCGCGAAAACCACTGGGCGGGTTGATATTCGCCCATGGTTGCTTTGCTTACCTGGCCGTTAACGTGCATTTTAAACTCAGGGCCCTCGTGAATGCGTATCTCGCCAAAAACGTTTTCAAAAACAAAGGTATCACAGCGGTCGATGTTTTCAGGCGGAGTTACAACAAAGTCAACGGGCAGACCATCTGTGGGCTCACCTTTGACGTTGCCGAGTTCGTTGGCCATGCTGCCAACCACTTCCTGCATCCAGCTGCCAAATTCTTTCATTTTGTCTTTAAATTCACGGCGGCGTGGTTCGGCCTTCTTGATCGCATGCTGCACAGTCTGTTGCACTGTCTGAGCCAGATTGCGCAGGTCAAAGCCCAGCTTGGTTGCGTTCAGAAAAGGGTTGAACGGGTCATCGTCGTTGTTTTTTTCGCGACTTCGACCGCTCTCTTCGTTTTCAGATCGCTGCCCGTTATTTTCGCGGTTTTCGTCGCGATTTGCTGCTTTGGGTTCTTCGCGGGGATTGTCTTTTTCATTTATGGCGGCCAGCAGTTTTTCAGATTCTTCAACGGTAATCTTGCCTTCTGCCAGCATGTTTAAAATCATTTTTCTTGCGTCAGTCATTTGTTCCTCCATACCCGGACTTTTATCTCTTAACTGTTACATGATAATTGCCGGTTACAAAAACTGCAACCACCCGCCAAGCAGTTCAAAGGTTTTCTATGCTGGCTTCACAGCTACATTCATGTTGCAGACGTTGTCTGGCACATTCTGTGGCTGCTTCAGAAATGTCACAACCCAGCCAGTTTCTGCCCAGTTGTTGCGCCGAAACCAGCGTTGTGCCACTGCCGCAGCAGAGATCACCAACGAGGTCCCCCGGGTTGGTGAGAGCACTTATGAGACGCTGTAAAAGAGCCAGTGGTTTCTGGGTGGGGTAACCCGTGCGCTCGAGCGCCATCGGGTTAATTATGGGTATGTCCCAGACATCGTCGACGGGGGTTCCCCGCGGGTCAGGCAGATATTTGCGCCCACTGGCAGCTACTATGCCCGATCTGGCATAGCCTGAAGTCTGTTTATACGGCTGTCTGACCGCGTCGATATTAAAGACAGGCTTTTGACTGCGGCTATACCAGAGAAGAGTGTCGTGTTTGCATGAAAAGCGTCTTTTAGAGCGGCCACCGCCGGTGTAATGCCAGATAATTTCGTTGATAAAACCTTCGTGCCCGAAGAGGTCATCGAGCAAAACTCTTGCGTGGTGGGTGGTTCGCCAGTCAAGGTGCAGAACAAGACTGCCATCACTGCATAATAACGGAAAAATAGCCTGCAGCCTCTTCTGCAACCATGGCAGGTAGCTGTCGAGATTGCCTGCCCAGCGGTCATCATAGGCAAGGCCTTCTTTGCTACCTATTTGCTCGCGCCCGGTTAAAAACGGGGGGTCGAGATATATAAGCCTGAAGATGCCGGGAGTAAGTGAAGAGGCGACATGCAGCATGTCGCCTCTGATTATTCGGCCACCGGTTTTGTCAGCAGTTGCCAAGTTTTTGTGCCAGATATTCCTGAAGTGCATCGATTTTGATGCGTTCCTGGGCCATGGTGTCGCGGTCACGAACTGTTACCGACTGATCGTCGAGAGTGTCAAAGTCAACTGTGACGCAAAAGGGCGTACCTATTTCATCCTGGCGGCGGTAAAGCTTGCCGATGCCGGCTGTATCATCATAAACGGTGCGCCAGCCGCTCTTTTTCATAAGGTTGTTTTTGATCTGCATGGCAGTATTGCGTATGCCTTCGTGATTTTTCTTGAGGGGTAAAACCGCAACCTTGATCGGCGCAAGTTCGGGGTGAAGCTTCAATACAACCCGCTGCCCGTCGTTAACGGTTTCTTCAACATATGAATCCATGAGAAAGGCCAGAGTTGCACGGTCTACCCCGGCTGAGGGTTCGACGACATACGGCAGAATGTGCTGATTGGTTTCATGGTCGAAATAGGTGAGTTTGTTAACCGCATGAACGTTGGGAATCTCACGGCCATCGGCAAGCACCAGTTTGCCGCCCTTGGTGTGGCAGGTAAGATCGAAGTCGGTGCGGTTGGCTATGCCTTCAACTTCGTCGAATTGCTTGGCTTCGTCTTCCCTTTCCGGGAAAAACCGATAAAGCAGGTCGACGGTTGCTTTGGCATAATGTGCCAGTTCTTCTGGTTTCTGCTCATAGCGACGCATATTCTCTGGTTTGATTCCGAGGTCGATATACCAGTTGAAACGATCTTCAACCCACTTTTTATGCCATTCTTCATCAGCACCGGGTTTGACGAAAAACTCGATTTCCATCTGTTCGAACTCACGCACCCTGAAGATAAAATTGCGCGGCGTGATTTCGTTGCGATACGACTTGCCGATCTGGGCAATACCAAATGGCAGCTTGCGGTTGGTCGAATCGAGAACATTCTTGAAATTTATGAAGATGCCCTGAGCTGTTTCAGGGCGCAGGTAGGCAACGTTGTTATCGTCAGCAACCGGCCCATAGGTTGTTTTGAACATCAGATTGAAAGGCCGGGGCTCAGTCAGATCATGTTTGTCGCCTTCAGAGCACTTTTCGTTCGGGTCAACCTGGTCGGCCCTGAAGCGTTTTTTGCACTTGCGGCAGTCAACCATAGGGTCAGAAAAGGTTTCTTCGTGACCAGAATACTTGAGAACGAGGCGATTCATGAGAATGGCGCAGTCAAGGCCTTCCATATCGTCACGTTCATAAACAACCCGTCGCCACCAGGCTCGTTTGACGTTATTTTTCAATTCTACGCCGAGGGGGCCGTAATCCCAGGTGCCCTGCAGACCACCATACTGGTCGCTGCCCTGAAAAATGAAACCACGGCGCTTGCATAATGAAATGATTTTCTCGAGATCTACCATCTGTTTCTCCCGTCGACGACAAAATTTTAATTGGCGAAACTTTTTGCGAGCCAATTATAAGTGCTCTCTGCCCAAAAATCAATCATGCCAGCCTCTTCTTGTGCTTCTTAAATGAGAAGAAAATCACGGCGCGCGGTGATATAATTCACTTACCATGAATCAAAAACCAGCCAAAAAACCTGTTGTCTGTATATTCTGTTCTTCCAGCCCCGATGTCTCAGA
>JAQUZA010000252.1 GCA_028691595.1 Candidatus Rifleibacteriota bacterium | reverse complement strand
TTGGGAAATCGGTCTGCTGGGAGAACACCTGTTTGCTGATATTATCGAGAAGAAAAAACTTAATCTTGCCAGTGCTGACCGTGTCAGACGCAATACTCTGGTCGAAATGTACCTTTCAGAACTTTCAAAAAAGCCCCTGTCGAGAGATGAAGAGTACAAACTGGCTCAAAAAATCGCCGGTGACCGGGAGGCCTCAGAATTATTTCTTCTCGCGAATCTGAAGCTTGTCACCAGGGTTGCCAAAAAGTTTTCGGGCGGCAGCATCCCTCTGATGGATCTCATTCAGGAAGGCAACGTGGGGCTGATAAAGGCTATTGCTAAATTCGATCACACCCTTGGCTACCGCTTTTCAACCTATGCGGCCTACTGGATTCGTTACTACATGCAGAAAGCAGTCGCCCATCAGGGTACCACCGTCACGATTCCTCACCATCTTCTTACCGTTGCCCACAAAATCCGCAGACATATCCAGGAGTTTGAAGGCCAATTTCTCAGAGCCCCCACCATAAGCGAACTTGAAAAGTCACTCGGCATAGATAAAGAAAAAATCCTAAATGTGCTGAGCATCACGCAAACCCCGGTCTCTATTCATGCAAAAGCCGGTTCAGAAGACGATGACGGCGAAACGATGGAATACTACCTGGAAGACAAAAAGAACCTTTCTCCAGAAGAAGCCGCTCTTGAAAAGCGTAAAAACGAAGCTATCAGCGAAGGTCTGGCAAATCTTCCCGAACGCCTGCGCTTTGTGGTCGAGAGCTTTTATGGATTCAAAGACGAAGAATTATCTCTGGCAGAAATAGGTCGGCGCATGAACATTTCACGCGAGAGAGTTCGCCAGCTGCTTCACCAGGCTTTAAAGCATCTGCAGGCTGAAGAGGCCATAACCTGGCACGATCCCGGGCAATAAAAATGTACCCCCCCTTTGAAAAATCGAAATGCGGTGTTATAATTGTGCAATATTGCATCGCGTGCACCCGAGGAGGAAGTATGAAGAAACTGGTTAAATCGCTTTGTGTAATGTCTCTGACAGCCCTTTTAGGCTGTTGTACCCTTGATTGTTCTGCTGCTGCTCCCATGACAGAAGTGAACAGAATCAAATTCAACAATAACAATCACATTCCCGAAAAGGTTCTTGTTGTTTCCGGCTACGGAAACCAGAAATTCGTCAAAGATCTGTTCGATGTAATAAAAAAGATCAACACTGGCGACCAGCTTACTGGAAATGATGTCGTCAAGCTCCACATAATTTCAGGCAATGGCAACCCTGTTCCATCACTTGGCATTTCGGATGCTGATGCAAAAGCTTACGTCGAAGTTAACAGTCAGTTCAGTTCGAGCGACATCTGGATGCAGGACTGCATGGAACTCTGCTCTGCCGAACTGAAAAACGGCAAACTGGTTCCGGCGGTATTTGACTCAAATCGTGGCCGTGGTCTTGGCAGATTACCCGGCGTTCTGTCGCAGATGTGGGATCTGGTGTATTTCAAGAATCCATCAAATTCTCAGTCACACGGCGATTACGGTGGCAACCTCGAAGTTACCCCCTTTGATGACATTCTGGTAGTTGGCGATACCATTACCGCGCCATGCAAAAAATTCATGGAAGACAACGGTTATAAAGGCAGAATGTTCCTTGGCAACACCAAATGGCTCACAGTAGGGCACATAGACGAATATCTCAGCTTTATACCAACTCCGTGGGCACCAGGTGGTTATTCAATCGTTAGAGCCGATACTGCCTATGCGCTTGACCTGATCAAAAATGCCCCCGACTCCGAACTTGCCAAAATAAGCAACTATGACCGCAATTTTCTGCTCAAGGTCAAAGCGCTTCTGAATGAACAGATGAAAGACCCGAATGCAGGCAGAGGCACTTCTGAAGGCGACTTTATCGCTCTCAATTATGCCATCAACGATATTATCGAAGACGCAGTTGGCAGACTGAAACAGTTCATTAAAACCACGACCAAAGAAGAACGTGAATTCGAAGAAGTTGCCTGGCCATCACTTTTTGAAGGTTCCGGCACCACCAATCCCAGAGGTTGCCACGCATTTCTGCCTGGTGTTGTTAACCTTCTCGTCGTCAGAGACCACCTGATTGTACCCGCCACACACATTCCAGGGTTCGACAAAGCTATTGAAGCCCGCCTGAAGGCACAGGGCAACAAGGTTCACTTTATTGATGACACTCCATACCACACCTCCATGGGTGAAATTCACTGCGGCACCAATGTCCTGAGAGATCCGGCCCGCAGCATTGTCACCAAAGCCAGAATCAAAAAGGTTCAGGAAGTAAGATCCCGCTTCAGACAGATTCATCGCGATTAATCTCGATCAGCTTTATTTTTGACCGGGGGAGGCGTGCCTCCCCCGGTTTTCTTTGAGCCCAAATTTAATTTTTACGCCGGCCGGCAGGCAGACAAAACTTGACAGACCTGTCTCCGGCTGTTAGTCTAGCTTGTTTTCACCGCATTGTGTACCCTAAACATCCTATTATTTTCCGGGAGACCGAAAAGATGAGTCAAAAAGTTGTCGTAATTTATGGGGCTGCAACCATGGGCCAGGAACTGGTTCAAGCTGTCGCTACCGCCGGTTGTGAAGTTATTCTGATTGACCATTCAGAAGAAAAACTTAACACCGGCCTTAAAAAAGTTGAAACTGCCCTTGATTCAGAAATAGCCCGCTGGGGTCTTACTTCTGGCGAGAAACGCGCAATCATGAGCCGTATCAAAGGAACGACCGACATCAGAGAATCAGTAAAGGGCTGGCTGGTGATTGAAACCCTTAAAGAAACACTCGATGTTAAAAGACAGCTTTTTAAAGAACTCGATGCAACCTGCAATCCGGCAACAATAATTGCCTCGAATTCTGCCACCATCTCGATAACCGAAATTGCTGCCGGATGTAAATACCCCGAGCGCACGATCGCCATGCATTTTCAGAGCCCGATACCAAAAGTTCCGCTCGTAGAGATTTCGCGTGGTTTGAAGACCAGCGACGAAACGTTTGCCACTGCAGTCAGATTTGCCAAAATGATCAACAAAAATGTGGTCAGCGTTTATGACTGCCCCGGGTTCATTACAACCCGCATCATTCTGCCAATGATCAACCAGGCCGTAAAAGTCCTTGAAGAAGGAACTGCGTCCTGCGAGCAGATTGACACTGCCATGAAGCTCGGGTTTGGTCTGAATGCCGGCCCACTGGCTCTTGCCGATAAAATCGGGGTTGACACGGTTGTTTTTTATCTTGAAAACCTTTATGGAGAAACGTTTGATCAGAGCTACCTTCCTGCCAAGCTTCTGAAAAAGATGGTGCGAGCCGGATACAAGGGAGTTAAAACCAGCAAAGGTTTTTACAAATATGGTTCCGACGGCCTGCGACTTTCGGCAAGCGGCCTGAGGGTTGAACAGCTTTCACAGGCACAGCACCAGTAACAGGGAGAAAAATCATGAAAGTACTCGTATTAAACTGCGGCTCATCATCAATCAAATATCAGCTTTTCGACATGACCAATACTTCTGTTATGGCTAAGGGCCTCGTGCAGCGCGTTGGCATGGCCGGGTCAACCATCGACTACCGTAAGGGCGATGACGGCAAGAAAAAGGTTTACGAAAGCGACATTCTCGACCACAAAATTGGGATTCAAAAGATTTTTGAACTGCTTACACCGGCGAAGAAGCAGTTCTAAAGAGCCTTGAAGAGCTCGGAGCGGTTGGGCACAGAATAGTGCATGGTGGCGACAAGTTTTCAAGCAGTGTTTTGATAACTGAAGAAGTAAAAAATGCAATTCGAGAATGCATCGTTTTCGCCCCTCTTCATAACCCGCCCAATCTCAAGGGTGTCGAAGCTGTTGAAGAAATACTGCCGAAGGTTAAACAGGTAGCGGTTTTTGATACGGCCTTCCATCAGACCATGAAACCCGAAGCATACATTTATGCGTTGCCATACATGTTTTATGAAAAACATCGCATCAGACGCTACGGCTTTCATGGCACCAGCCACCGCTATGTTGCAGCGCGCGCCGCACAACTTCTCGGCAAACCGTTGAATGAGCTGAAGCTTATTACCGTTCATCTTGGCAACGGCGGCTCAGTCTGCGCCATAAACAAAGGCAAATCAGTTGACACCTCTATGGGCCACACTCCTCTTGAAGGCCTGGCAATGGGTACCAGATGTGGTGATCTTGACCCCGCACTGATACTGCACATCATGAAAGAGTATGAATTAACCATTTCTGAAATGGATAACCTGCTCAATAAGCACTCGGGTGTTCTTGGCATAAGCCAGATTTCAAGCGATCTGCGCGACCTTGAAGATGATTGGCCGAACAAGAGTGATAGGGCTAATCTTGCCCTCGACGTTTATTCACACCGTATCAAAAAATACATTGGTGCCTATATTGCTGTTCTTAACGGTTGCGATGCAATTATCTGGACAGCCGGCGTTGGCGAGAACAGCCCAATAGTTAGAAGTATCGTGCACAAAGAAATGGACTGGCTCGGCGTAAAACTTGACCTTGAAAAGAACGAAGTAACCTGGAGGGGTGCCGAAGGTGACATAACCACCCCCGACTCAAAGGTTAAAGTTCTGGTAATACCGACTAACGAAGAACTGGTAATCGCCCAGGACACTATCGAAAGCATCAACAGGTAATTGTTTCCCATAAAGAACCCCCCGCAGCAACTGCGGGGGGTTCTTTATGGGGATTTTTCTGTTTTAAATCAACTATCTCTTCTGGGGAATACTGGCCGGATCCTGGTCAGAAACACATCTGAAGCCGACGGTGGTGCTGCGATAAAACGCCGAGCGGCGCACATCGCGTGCTGACACCCGGCAGGTTTTTGAGTTGTCATCCCAGGAACCGCCTCTGATAATGGGTTGGCCAAATTTTCCGGCAAAGGGCCTGGAATCTGCTGGGCGGGGCTCATATGCGGTCAATGTCCATTCAGAGACGTTGCCTGCCATATCGAGAGCCCCCCAGGGTGAAGCCCCGTCAGGAAATGAACCAACATTGAGTGGCTGATCACCAATATTACAGCGATCTGCATGAAAAGTATTACCCCATGGGTATTCGCGCCCATCGCTGCCGCGTGCAGCAATTTCCCATTCATCTTCGGTGGGAAGGCGTTTTCCGGCCCAGGCAGCATAAGCACAGGCATCATACCAGTCAACCAGCACTACGGGCTGATCACCCATTCCCTGGGGGGGCTGCCCACCGACCCAGCTGAATTTAAGAGCCCAGGCGTAGGTATGAAAAGGGGTATGATCTTTATGGGCCGGTTCAGAATGATGGCACCATTTATGTCCATGCTTTCTGACATCATCAAGAAACAGCTTATACTGGGCACAGGTCACTTCGTTGCGATCGATCCAGAAGCCTTTGGTTTCAATTTTTCTCACAGGCTTTTC
>JAQUZA010000251.1 GCA_028691595.1 Candidatus Rifleibacteriota bacterium | reverse complement strand
TGCAGGTCGATTGATAACGGTTCAACGTGGTGTTGCTCAACATCCCGCCATATTCATATTCTTTGAAAGGACGGCGCATGGGAGCGCTTTCTTTGTTATAGCGGATTTTTGTGTATACCAAGGTCTTCATCATAAGAAAGCACCAGTTGCCATGGTTCTGAAAGCCTGTAGTCGAGTTTCGCGAATGGCGAGGTGGCATCCTTTTCCATGAGACTCATGCGCTTGAAGCCAAATTTTGCATCGGCCTTCGGGGAAATCTCGTAGTCGGCACCAAGCAATAGAACCGACTTGGTGAGCTCACGATCATTGCCGGCCGAAACGGTGAACTTATCTGACCTGAGATCTAATTCTGCCCGACCTTTGATTTTTTCACCCATTTTTTTCAGATAACCTGCTCCGGCTGAAAAGCTGAAAACAGTCTGTTCTTCGCCAAAATTCAAAGCAGAATTATTGATGTCACGGCTCAAAGAATCAATTGCAGCATAGCCTTTAAAAAAGGCACCATCTTCAAGAGTTGAGTTGCCGTTGACCCAGATGCGGCTTGCATCAGTTTCCATGCCGGCATCAGGAGTCGGAATGGCTCTGGTGCCGCGCTGAGCGTATTCATTCTGTGAATACTCACCGCCGGCTGTAAGAGAGTAACTGCCTTCGCCCGTTGAAGAAACACTGGCTTCAAGGCCGGTTTTTCTTGTATCAACGAACGATTTAAAGCCGTCGCGCACCTCACGCCTGATGATAATGTCACCAGTATAACCTTCTTTTGTGCCTTTGCCGTTAATAATCAGCTCATTGCCGCCATTAGTTCCCAGGCCTGCCGAAACTGAAATTTCATCACGTTCTTCACGGTGAAAATTTTCAAGAGCGGCTTTTTCGGTCATCGGGCGATAAACGGCAGGCCCGATTTCGGGTACCAGTTCTGGCATTGGCGCTGTTCTTTCGCCCATATCAAAGCTGATTTTCTGGCGCGAAGGGTCGAGTTTTTCGCTCTGGGCATCTTTGCCAATAATCTGAACCTTGCCCATATCAAAGGTATCAGCTGCGAAAGCTCCAGTTCCTACACTCATGGCAATTGCCATGGCAATGATTCTTCTAATATGCATCTGCGTGCCTCCGGGCTATTATTTTCTTCTGTATCTATCGGCAAATATCCGTAAAAAATTAGCCGCTGCGAAAAGTTGCATCCAGCAGCGAGGCCTTGCGTTATAATGAAAGTCATAAAAAATTGAGGAACTATCTTGCGACAGGAGGCAATATGAAAGCCACTTCGTGCCGTCTGCTTCTGATTCTTTGTATCATGCTGTCTGGTTCAGTTTTTGTGCCCAGACTGGCTGCCGTCGAAATCGGGTTTGATGAGGAATACTGCCTGGCAGAGGATCGTGCAGTCCCATTGAAACAGCTTATTCCAGGCACCGAAGATTACTATTACTATCATTGCCTTTATCATCAGCAGCGCGGCGAGACTTCTCAGGTTGCCAATCTTCTTAAACAATGGGTTAACCGTTACAGTCACAGTCAGAGATACGAAGAAATTCGCACCCGCCAGGTTTTGCTGGATTACGCTCAAAACCCAGAAAGAATTGTCCGGTTCATCATTGAACGCCTGAATCTGCAGTTCAACCATGCCCGAAAGCAGGCGGTGGCCAGAAAAAGTTTTTCCAGTCGTCTTCCAGAAGAATGGTTGTCTTACCAGACCTTAAAAGCGACCGCTTTGCGAGAGTATAACGATCTCAGCGGCTTTAAATACCCGGGTATTGAAGCATTGATGCATGACGATCTAACAGGAGATCGTCGCCGTGATCTGCTTAACCGACTGCAGTATCCGGATGGTGAACGTCTTGCCCAGATGGTTGTTGATGATCTGCAGCACCAGTATAGCGGCGGGTTCGGTTCGCTGGCAATTCATGGCCGTTTGCTTCCCGAACAGCTTGAATTTTGTAGTCGGGCCATGCCGCAATTGCTAGAGCAAACTCCCTTTGTCATGGCCTGGCTGCAGAAGATGTTGCCAGGTGCTGATGCGGCCTGGGAAACCGATGCAACCGAAAAATTGATGGTTTTGCAGCGGATGTATAAATTTGTTTCTGGTCTGAAGCCGGTGTTTAATTCACTCAAAGCGCATCTTCTCTACCATATTCTCGATACCCAGAGGAGTTCAGGCGTTTATGACCGCAAAATGTTTTTTGAATACCTGAACTTACCCCGCAATGCTGCTTATTATGACCAGAAACTTATGCAATCAAATGAATGGCGTTATTACAAAGCAGACCTGCATGCTGATTTTCAGAAATCAACTCTTTGCCAGCCGGTCAGAAACGATGAACCACTTGTACGAGACTTTCTTTCAAGACTTATGCTTGCAGAAAAGAGTTCTGATGCATTTGCGGGCATAATCGAGTCTGAATACCTCAAACGCCTGCTGGCTGAGACAATGATTGTTAACGCCGCCGGCGATCTCGAAAAATGGTTCTCGATGCTCGATGGTCAGGCAGTTAAGAATATCAGAGAAAGAGTTGAACTTGAATTTTTGCCTGGTTGTAAGCCTGTTTATGATACTACAGAGCCCGTGAAGCTCATGGTCAGGGTTAAAAATGTAAACAGGTTGATGGTTAAGATTTATAAGCTCAATCTGGCCAACTATTATCGTGAAAATGCCGGTGAAGTTTCTACCGCTATCGATCTTGATGGTCTGGTTGCCAATGAAGAACTCAGTTATGACTACCAGTTTCCTGCTTATCAAAGACATGAAGAAACTTTTGAGCTCAAAAACCTTACCGGCCGTGGGGTCTACATTGTTGAACTTATTGGCAACGGCACCAGCAGTCGTGCGATGCTTCGTCGTGGCCAACTCTCTTTTGTGCAAAAAACCGGAGCCGCCGGTCATATTTTTAGCGTTTTTGACGAAAATGGACAGCAGGTTCAAGATGCATCTTTGATGCTTGCCGACAGCGAATATACTGCTGATAACAGTGGCAAGATTGTTGTGCCGTTCACTACTAATCCGGGTAATCGCCAGTTTATTTTGCGACATGGTGATTTTGCCGCTTTGCATAATTTTGAGCACCAGAATGAAGTTTACAATCTTGAAGCGGCTTTTCATGTCGACCGGGAAGCCCTTCTTTCTGGGCGGGTAGCCAAGGTATTGATCAGACCAGCTTTGTCTGTGAACTTGTGCCCGGTTGATATTGGTCTTCTTAAAGATACTGTTCTGCTGATAACTTCTTTAGACCGTGACGGGGTCGAATCGACCCGCGAGGTAAAAGACTTCAAACTGGTCAATGCCAGTGAATCGGCCTATGAATTCAAGGTTCCTGATAAACTGCGCGCCATAAGCTTTTCTTTGCGCGGGCGAATCGACAATCTCAGTCAGGGGCGAAAAGACGACCTGCAGGTTGCAAAAAGATTTGATTTGAACGGTATTGACAGCACCGAAAAAACAGAGGCATTTTTCGTCAGAAATGAAAACGACGAATATGTTGTTGAATTGCTCGGCAAGAGCGGCGAGCCATGCGCTGACCGTGTTATCAATATTGAAATTGCCCATCGCCTGATAAGCCGAATAATATCAGGCACCCTGCAAACCGATGAACGGGGAAGAATTGTTCTTGGCCGTCTTGAAAATGTCGAATCTGTAAGGCTGAGCGGTCCTGATAATCTTACTTTTCATTTCGTTCCAGCGGCGCATTTGAATAATTTGCCAGATATAATCTGTTCTCAGGCAGGGCAGGAAATAAAAGTTCCGTTGAGTGGTTCCAGTGACGAAAAAATCAGCGATCTTTGTTGCCTGTATGAAATTCGTAATGGCACACCCGTTAAAGATTGTCGCCCTGGCATAAGCCTTGAGCCGGGATTTTATGTTATCAAGGGCCTGCCGGCCGGAGATTACGAAATGTATCTCAAACGTCAGCAACTGAAAATTCAGTTAAAGATTGCTGACGGCAATGTGTTTGGTGGCTATGTGATTTCTAAACGCCGGGGGTTGCCGTTAAATAATGCAAAACCTTTGCAGATTACCTCGGCCAGAATGGCTGAAGATGGAAAATTTCTGATAAAACTGGCAAATTCAGGAAAAGATGCGCGGGTTCACATTATTGCCAGCAATTTTTTGCCTGAATTCAAGCCTTTTGCCGAGTTTGCAGCATTAATGGGGCCCGTTTATCCCGAAATTATGCTGAATCAACCGATTTCACGCTATGTTTCAGGAAGGAATATCGGTGACGAGTACCGCTACATTCTTGAACGCAAATTTGCCAGAATTTTTCCGGGAAACATGCTGAAAAGACCCGGATTGCTGCTGAATCCCTGGAGTCTGCGCAAAACAGACACCGGAACCCAGGAAGCGGCCGCCGGGGGAGTATGGGGTGGGGCACCTGAAGTAGCTGGTCAGAGATCCGCCGGCTCAGGAATTCGAAGAGAAAAGGGCCAGGCAGGCCTTGCTCAAAGCGGGTTCGCCAGTTATGATTTTCTTGCTGAACCTTCGTTGTTGCTGGCAAACCTTAAGCCTGCCGCAGATGGTAGCTTGAGCATCGATGCCGGCACTCTAAAAAATCACTCAATTCTTCAGATAGTGGCGGTTGATGGTTTTGACGTTGTCTGCCGTGAATTGCCGGTTCAATCTGTTACTCCTGTGCATCTCGACCTGAGGATGAAAAATATTTTTCCTCCTGAACAGCACTTTTCCGAACAGAAAAATATTGTTCTTCTCGCTGCCTCAGAAACTCTGGAAATTAAAGACATTTCCACCGCGAAAATTGAGGTCTACGATAGTTTAAAATCTGTTTACCAGTTTCTGACCACCATAAATCCAGATGCCAATATGGTTCAATTTGGCTTTGTGACGGGGTGGGTATCGCTTGACGAGAAGAAAAAGCTTGAGCTTTACTCAAAATACGCCTGCCACGAACTCAACTTCTTTATTTTCAGACGTGATAATCAGTTCTTTGAAAAGTATATCAAGCCATATATTGCCAGCAAACGCGACAAAACGTTTATTGACAAATGGCTTCTGGGCCAGGATCTGAAAAATTATATGGAGCCGTGGGCCTTTTCAAGGCTCAATATTGTTGAAAAGATTCTGCTTGGGCAGCGATTGCCTGAAATGGGGCCAACCATCGAGCGCCATGTTCGCGAAAAATTTGATCTGCTTGCTGATGACCGCGAAAAATTCAATAGTTTGTTCAAGACTGCTCTCCAGGGTAACGCCATGGCAACTGGTGATACACTTGGGCTTGAAGAGGGCAGACAAAATTACGAGAAGATGCGTGGAGATTTTTCAGGCTTAGATTTGCCCGCTCCTGAGCCCTCGGTAGCTGTGACTGGTAGAGCGGCAAAGCCGATGAGTCTGGCCAGACCATTTCCTCCTCCGGCTCCTTCCATGGCTAAAGCAAAATCAAGAATGCGCGAAAGCAAAAAGGAATCGT
>JAQUZA010000250.1 GCA_028691595.1 Candidatus Rifleibacteriota bacterium | reverse complement strand
AGATGAAGACCCGGATGTCAGAAGAAATGCAACCAATGCCCTGCGTAAGATTGAATTCAAAGATGCGCTGCCACATCTGAAGCCCATGCTGGACGACCCGAATTTTGATGTCAGAGTCGAAGCAGCCCTGGCAATTTCACGCTGCGCCCCAGATGAAGCCCTGCCCCTTCTCAAGGCGAAACTCCAGCACGAAGAAAACTTCATCGTGCAGGCAACCCTTATTTCATGCATCGGGCAAACGGCAAAAGCCGACGTTATTCCACTTATCAGCCCATTCCTTGACAGCGAAGACCCGCGCGTAGTTGCCAATACAATTGACGCAATGGTAAAAATTTCCCGCAGCGCCAGCCCTGATCTCGTCGAAAAGCTCAAACAACTGCTACAACATGAAGATAACCGGGTCAAAAGCACCGCCATCAGAACCCTCTGGGTCTGGGGAGAATTCAGCGTTCTTGACAATCTTCGTGATTTCTTCAAAAGCGAAGATAAAAAACTCGTACAATCGGCAACCTTTGTCATTGGCGAAATCGGCAAAGAAATCAGCCATGATGAATTACTGCTCAAAGAAATAAACAACATCCTGACTGAACTCATAGGTAACCCTCAGGCCATTGACAAACAAATCGCCGCCGATACCCCGACAGCAGCAACTGCTACAGCTGCTGCCGACCACTCACAAAGCACAGTATCAGCCGACACGCATGCGTCGCCTGCAATTGCTGCGCCGGCCTCCGAAATAGAAAAATTATTGCCCGAAGAGCCTGCGCCGGCCAAAACTGTGGTTCTTGCCAGCCAGATACTGCCAGATAGCAGTTATGACGACGAAATCGAGAATGCCAATCGTTTCATTGCCGCCAAGAATTTTCCGGCTGCCGAAAAAATATTTAAAATTATTTATTTGAAATCTCCCCAGCACCTTAAAGCGCTTCTAGGCTACGCAAATCTTTGTTTTCTCCAGAAAAAGAACAATGATGCCGCCAGACTATATCTTGAAGCTCTCAGCATCAATCCGAATCTTGTTAAAGCTCACTTCAACCTGGGCACCATATTTTTCTACGGGCGAAAATACGAAGATGCCGTCAAACACCTGGTTAAAGCGCTCAGCCTCTACCCTAAAATTCTCGGAGCCTATCTCATTCTTGGCCAGATATACCAGATTGCCGGCAAATTCAGCGAAAGCGTAAAGCTGCTGACGCATGCCGCCGCCCTTTCACCCCGCAACCCGGTTATTTATCAGAAACTTGCAACCCTCCACATCCAGCTCAGACAGTATGACAAGGCAATTGAAGTTCTTCTCAAAGCAGTCGATATTTCGCCGGTTGATGTCGAATCAAATCTGCTGCTCGCCTATTGCTTCAATCTTACCGGCCAACATCAGAAGGCTTTCAGCGCCATAGATCTCACCTTGCGGGCCTGCGCACAATCGCCGCAGCAGGATGCCTCACTGCGGCAGATGCTCAAAGGCTTTCTTTATCTGAATTCAATTCTTCAGGAACAAAAACCCGGTCAGGAGAAATCCAATGACGCTTGAAAAATCACCCCAGCGCTGGAATTATAAAACCCTTGATCTCAAACCACTCAAAGGTCTCGATTTTCTCGAAAAACTCGGTAATCTGCTTGATGAAGCCGGCCGCAACGGCTGGGATCTGGTCTACATGTGTGATGATTTCATCATCATGAAGCAGCTCTATTTTTTCAAAGACTGACCGGGAGTTTTATTCACAGGATAACCAGTCATCAAAAAAGTCAAAGATCCAGAAAACAATCTCCGTCTCGATGACCACGTCAGCACCATTCGCGGCATCGGCCCCAAAAAAGCTGAAGCGCTTACCAAAGCAGGGTTTTCAAGCATTTTTGATCTGCTGCGCATTTACCCGACCAGATACCAGGATCGCCGTCAAACAATACCCGTCAGCTGCCTTCAGCCACAAACACCCGGGTTAATTCGCGCCCGCCTCGACTCTATCAAGGCATATCACGCCAGACGTGGCCTGACAGTCATCAATGCTGGTTTTTCTGATAATTCCGGCAAAATTGGGGCAAAGTGGTTCAATCGCGTTTATCTTACCCGCCAACTGAAGCCAGGCAGCGAATACTGGCTGTTCGGTCCGGCCACAGCCATCAAGGGGCAACTCGTTCTCTCAAACCCTGAAATAGAGCCGGTAGATTACGCATCAGCTTCAGCTTCCAGGGCTAACCTTACCGCTGTCTACCCTGCAAACGCCCGCCTTGCCGAGGCAAAAATTTCGCCCCTTGCTCTCCGGAAACTCATAGATACTTTGCTCGACCGTATCGACTGGGCAAATTCTTTTCCGGCCGCAGTGCGCGAATCATCATTTAAAGTTATCGCCGCAGCCCTTGAAACAATTCACCGGCCCACATCAGATGAAGAACTGAAAAAAGCAAAGCACACCATGGCCTTCTTTGATCAGGTGCTTTTTCAGATGGGAGTATTAAAAAGACGCGAAAACGTTTCCGGTTTTCTGACTCTACCTGATTCGGTCACAAGCCCCCCTGCCGACTCCCCCTACCCTCTTCCTTTCAGGCTCACCGGTGGGCAAAAACAGGCCCTGGGCGAGATATCTGCCGACCTGCAGCCAGGCATAGACAAACCGCCGATGAATAGACTTCTTCAGGGTGATGTTGGCTCGGGCAAAACCCTGGTTGCTTTTCTGGCCATGATTCAATTCGCAATAGAGCTTTCACCAGGCTCCCAATGCGTATTTATGGCACCAACCGAAATTCTTGCCCGTCAGCATCTGCAAAGTTTCTCCAGGTTTTTCCCACAATTTGCTCATCTGGCCGTAATTATTACCGGCAGCATAAAAGCAACCCAACGTCGCCAGGCCAATGATGCTGTCGCAGGTGGCGAGGCCCTTTTTATTTTTGGTACCCATGCCCTGTTTCAAGAACAGACCAAATTCAAAAGCCTCGCTTTCTGCATAATTGATGAGCAACAGCGTTTTGGGGTCAATCATCGCCGGCAGCTGTTCAACAAGGGAATCAACCCCCACCAGCTTCTTCTGTCGGCAACTCCGATTCCGAGAACCTTGTCGCTCACTATTTTTGGCGACATGGATACCAGCATAATCAACGAGTTGCCACCAGGCCGTCAGCCAGTCTCAACAATCATCAACAGCAGCTTTAGAGAAGCCCTGCCCTTTATTGAAGCCACCCTTCACCAGAAAAACCAGGTCTACATCGTCTGTCCTCTGATTGAAGCTTCTGAAAATAAAGACTGGACATCAGTCGAGGAGGCGGCAGAACGCGTCAGTGACCTGCTGCCACAAGCGTCATGGGCATGCCTTACCGGCAATCAGTCATGGGACGAAAAAGAACGCATAATGCTTGAATTCAAAGCCGGCCGTCTGGATATGGTTATTGCCACCACCGTCGTTGAAGTTGGTGTCGATAACCCCCGCGCCACTTTGATGCTGATCGAGAACGCCAACTGCTTTGGTCTTTCGCAGCTTCACCAGCTGCGAGGCAGAGTGGGCCGGGGTACTGATGCTTCCACCTGCATACTGGTTTCACATGCAGCCGGAGACTCTGAACGTCTGGCAGTTCTGGCTTCAACATGCGACGGTTTTGAGCTTTCGCTTGAAGATCTCAAGATGCGCGGACCCGGAGATCTTGTCGGCACCCGTCAGAGCGGGCTTTCTCACCCGTGTTTTTCGCATCGGATTCCACAAAAGCTTGTTGAAAATGCCAGAATCAGAGCCTTCGAAATTCTCACAACTGAAACCACTGAAATTCGTGACTGGTTCTATGAGCAGATGGTAAAATCTTTTGGCGAAAGTTATAAAACCTTCATGGAAGGCGGATAAAGATGAGAATTATTACCGGTTCTGCCAAGGGCAGACACCTCAAGATGCCTGGAGGCGGCAAAACCCGCCCGGCAATGGATAAAGTCAAGGGCTCTACCTTCAATATCATTGCCGGCCTTGTTGAAGACGCACGTTTTCTTGATCTGTTTGCCGGTTCAGGCAATCTGGGTATTGAAGGCCTCAGTCGTGGTGGCAGTTATGCAGCTTTTGTCGATGCTGCCCGCGAATGCACCAGAACAATCAAAGAAAATCTTGAAATCACCAGACTTGCCGACCGCGGCGAGGTTTTTACCATGGACTGTCTAAAATTTTTGCAGACAGTTGATCTGGCACCATTTGATATCGTTTTTATCGACCCTCCTTACCTGAAGGGTCTGCTTGAACCTTTGCTGCAGTTTATCCCACGCTGCCGCATGTTCTCAACCGATACTCTTTTTATTATTGAGCGGCAGAAAAAAGATGTTCTCAACTTCGAAAAAATGCCAGGTTGCCGACTTGTCGATGAACGGGTCTTTGGCGACACCGTCATCACCTTTTTCAGATTGACCACCAACCCCGAATAAAGATCAGCAAAGCCACAAAATCGGCAAAAAAATACCGCCCTTTCGGGCGGTATTTTTTGTTATCGATATGGGCAGGGGGTTATTTGCTACCTGACATGCGATGGTTCTGATAATCATTGTAAGCGGCTCGATATTCGGCCAGAGCAGCTTTAACTTCTTCGGGGTCAGCACCACCACTGTTGGTAACCAGAGTGGTATATTTCTGGTAGGTGGCGATGTAACGATCGTGAGCAGCTTTAAGAGAGTCGCTCGAGGTCGGAACACCAGTAACAGCGGGTTCGGTAGTAGCTGCTGGAGCTTCAGCAACTGGAGTTGTAATACTGGTAACTGGTGTAACATCTGTTACAGAAACAGCTTCACCGGCACCTATGTCAATTACCGCAACATCACCAACGCTCACGGCATCGGCATCACCTGCCGGAATAATGCCACCGCTCATTTCGTAATCGCCAGGAGTAACGTAGATTTCATCTGAGCCAGGAAGAACTTCATTGTCTGCCGGGCCCGAGGCGGTCTTCTTGGCTTTGAATCTTTTGTAGAGGAAATAACCGGCAACGGCGGCACCAATGATCACCAGAGCTGGAATAAACAGCGGGCTGGCGAAAATACCGGCGATAAAGCCACCAACGGCACCAAGAGCTGAGGCAATTGCTCCACCAAAAGCTGCCAGGGCACCAACGATACCACCGCCAACAGCAGCTACGCCGCCAACGACTGCGGTACCAACCCCGGCGATACCACCGGCTGCGCCAATCGCGCCACCAATGGCCGGAGCGGCCAGAGCTATGCCAGCGCCTGCTACGGCACCAACACCGGCGCCAACCAGAACGCTTTTCTTGTCAAGGGCGAATGCCGGAGCTGGATTGAAAACTGTGAAGTCTACCAGCATGAGTAATGAAAGAACAATGCAGAGTGTTACTCTAAATTCATATCGCCTGATCATAATCAAACCCCCTGTCACTGTCGGAAGAGTTGTGTGTACCTTCAGAATTACTTACAAGTTTACTGATCGCTTGGCAAAGCGTCAAGGCCCCTGC
>JAQUZA010000249.1 GCA_028691595.1 Candidatus Rifleibacteriota bacterium | reverse complement strand
GTGACCAAGCCCATCGACCCGCAAAAGCTTTTCTCAAAATTGCTGCAGTGGGTTCATCCTTCACCTGATCTGCAAAACAGCTCACCAGTCGATGAAACAGCCAAAACAGAAATTGCAGAACCGTCTTTAGAGGCCGAGCTTCCTGATATTCCCGGCATGAATATCAAAGCAGGGCTGGCAAGAATTGGCGGCAGCCTGCCTTCTTTAATGAGGGTTCTGAACAAATTCTGCCAGACCAATGCCGATGCCCCGCAAAAAATCAAACAGGCACTTGAAGCTGGCAACAATGATGAAGCAAGAATTTGTGCCCACACCATGGCCGGTGTGGCTGGCAATCTTGGCGTAAAAGCAGTCGAAGATTCTGCAAGAGCTCTTGAAGCCGCCATAATCAGCAATGAAAAAGAGCAGCAGCAGCAAATTCTGGGCTCTCTCAGCGAAAACCTGCGAGCATTTCTCGCCGGTGTTGCCAGATATTCCAGCCAAAGCAGCACACAGGCGCAACCGGCTGCGGGCACCTCAGACCATGATGCTCGCGAGGCGGCTTCAGAGCTGATAATCGGCCTGTGTACACAATTACACCAGGGCGATTCAGAGGCCCGTGAAACCCTTGAAAAAATAAGTCAGCTAATGTGTGCCAGCGAGGGAAGCATCCTGCAGCGGGAGTTTAAGGAAGTAGCAACCCTGATCGAGCGCTATGCTTTTGATGAAGCACTCGAAAAAATCCCTCAACTTGAAAATGCCCTTCATGAAAGTAGCAACTAAGTGGCCGGGTGTAATATAATCTAAAAAGAACAAAATTTTTGCCGGAAGTTCTTATGAGAAGACCTGAAAGGTGATCAAAAAAAGCTCCTATGGCCTTTAGTTCAAAAAATTCGGGCAAAAATTGCCCGTTGTTTCACCCGGCTATAAAACAGATAACAGCTATGGCTGCCAGAAAGCCGCGCGCTTTTATCTGGTTTGTCCTGTTTTTCCTGCTGTTTATACCAATCGGCTCAAAAGCCGACGAACCCCTTGAAAAAGTGACTCTGGCACTTAAATGGAAACATGCATTTCAGTTTGCCGGTTACTACGCCGCAATAAACCAGGGTTTTTACAAAGCTGAAGGTCTTGAAGTAACTCTTACCGAGCCGGAGAATTTCGTTTTTCCGGTAGCTTCAGTGGTAAAAGGTCTGGCAGAGTATGGCATCTCTTCTGGTGATTTGATCAGATCAAGAGTTGAAGGCAGCCCCATTGTCGTTATCGGAGTAATTTTTCAGCATTCGCCAATAATTCTACTCTCAAGAAAAGACCGAGGCCTGATGTATCTTTCAGACTACGTTGGCAAAAATCTGATGGTCGCAGATGGTGCCGGCGGCTGGGAAGAAATCACGGCAATGTTTATCAAAGAAGGCATAAACCCTGATCTGTTAAAAAGAACACCGCACCTGTGGTCTGTAGACCCTATTATCAGCGGCAAAGTCGATGCTTCTGTTGATTACATTACCGATCAGCCGCACCAGATGCTCTTAAAAGGTGTTGAACCTCGAGCTATCAAACCCATAGATTATGGCATCGATTTTTATGCCGACTCGATTTTTACCTCAGAAGCCGAACTGCAAAACCACCCGCAACGGGCAAAAGCGTTTTTGCGCGCCAGTATCAAGGGCTGGAGATACGCCCTCGACCATATCGACGAAATGGTGAAGGTCATTCTTGAGATGCCGGGAGTCAAAGAAAGAGGTTTGACCGCTGAGCACCTGAAGTTTGAAGCCACGCAGATGCTCGAGCTGATTCAACCCAAACTGGTTGAAATCGGCCACATGAACCCGGCGCGCTGGAAGCTCATGGCAGAAACCTATGCACGCCTTGGGGTAATTCCCGCAGATTATTCTCTCGAAGGCTTTCTCTATTTTCCTGATGATAACACCGTGCAGAACAGGCGCAATATGCGCCTCTTAACATTCGCGCTCTGCCTGGCCGGGCTTGTTCTTATGCTGATATCTCTGCGCAACCATAAGCTTAAGCAGCAGGTGCGTATTCAGACAGAGCAATTGAACGAAAGCCGCAGATTTACAATTCAGGCCGTTGATTATTCGCGCCAGCTTTTTGGCTGGCTGACCCCCGATGGAACACTGCAGTTCGCCAATAAAACCTCCCTTGAAATGGTCGGCAAAAATCCCCGGGATGTTATTGGCAAACCCTTCTGGGAATGCCCATGGTTTTCTTTCACCCCCCAGGACAAGGAAAAACTGAAAAACTCAATCAGCCTGGCAGCCCGGGGGTCTAACATCAGTTACGAAGTGGTTCATCTCACTGTTGATGGCGAGCCCAGAGAGATCGACTTTTCTTTGCGGCCGATTTTCGACCAGTCTGGCACCCTTACCATGATAGTTGCTGAAGGCAACGATATTACCAACGAGCGTGAAGCCAAGCGAAAAGAATCAGCAATGTCTGAACTGCTGCATCAAACGCGAAAACTTGAAGCTCTGGGGCAGCTGGCCGGAGGCATAGCACACGACTTCAATAATTCGCTGACCGGCATTATTGGTGCCGCAGAACTTATTAAAACAAGCAAGAGCTTTCCGGCTGAATTGACAGATTACGTGCAGATGATTCTAAAAGCTGCAGAACGGGCCGGCAATCTCACCAAAAAACTGCTCACTTTTTCACGCAAGGGTGATAAGGTCAGCACCGCGGTCAACGTGGCTGCAATTGTGAACGATGCCTTTTCCATACTGCGCAGCACCATTGACAAAAACATCGAGATTGCAATTGAGCAGAGTGCCGTTAAGACCTTTGTGGTAGGCGATGATGCCCTGCTGCAGAACTGCCTGCTGAATCTCGGAATCAATGCCAGTCACGCCATGAGTGAGGGTGGTCTGCTCACCATTTCGCTCCAGAATTTTACACTCGACGCAAACTATTGCGCTGCTTCACCTTTTGACCTGAAGCCCGGCGAGTATCTCGATATAGGAGTGCGCGACACGGGGTCTGGCATGCCACCCGAGATTCAAAGCAGAATCTTCGAACCCTTCTTTTCGACCAAGGGTCAGGGCAAGGGCACCGGCCTTGGGCTGGCGGCAGTCTACGGAACAGTTCGCGAGCATGGTGGTGCCATCACAGTATTTTCAGAGGTTGGCAAGGGAAGTGTGTTTCACATTTACCTGCCGGTTTGTGAATCACCAGACCAGACCTTGACCGCGTCTGATCAGCCCCCCACCGGAACCGGCACAATTCTTCTCATAGATGACGAAGAACTGATACGTATTACCGCTGAATCGATACTCAAAGAACTGGGTTATACTGTTCTTCAGGCAAGCAATGGTCTGCAGGGTCTGAAAATCTTTGCCGACAACCCCGGCCGCGTCGATCTGGTAATTCTCGATATGATAATGCCGGTTATGGGCGGTCGCGAAACCTTTGCCAAACTGCGCGAGATTTCAACGACTGTACCAATAATCATTTCCTCAGGGTTTGCAAAAGAAGAAGACATTTTAGCCTTAAAATCGCAGAATATCAGTGGCTTTCTGCAAAAACCTTTCCGACGCCTACAGCTTGCCGAAGCAGTGTTCAAAGCCTTACAGCAGAACTCAAAAGCTTAGACTCCTGTCAGCCGGCATGCAAAAAGCAATAATAATGGAGCCAGAGATTTATGAGCAGCATTTTTGAAAAGGCAAAAGAACTGTTTCAGCGCGTGCCTGCATCACCTACCAATCCACAAAAACCTGCACCAGGGGCAGAATTTAAAATTGAAGATATCTACGCAGACGATCAGACTGCCAGTTCGTCTGCGACCACCAGTCTTGACGAAAAACTTCGCCAGGCATATTTCTGGGTGACCAATACCGCCATTATCAGCCCGTTTTACGATATAGAATATAACGAAGACCCACCCAGAACTTTTCAATTTGGTGACCGAAAGCTCAAATTATCTTTACCAACGGGCCAGAGCTATTCAAGCTTTGTGCTGATTCCCCTGCTTAATCTGGCAGTGCGTGGCCGTTGCCTCATCGTCGGCGGCCCGGGGCGAGGAAAAACCGCCACTGCAATTCTCATGGGCCTGCTGGCGGGTTATTCACAACTTGAAGTTAAAAGAGCTATTCAGCACGGTCAGCCACAAATGACCATTGCCGACCTCCTTGGACACCCGCTCCCTGCCGACATGGTCAAGGCCGAAAACATGAGCGAAATCAGAATTTCATGGCGCAAATGGCTGGCAATGAGGGTTAAAATCATCGATGAATACAACCGCATACCAACCCGCACCCAGTCTGCACTGCTTACGGTTCTGGGTGACAACTACGCCGAAATCCTCGACCAGATTTTCGAGTGCCCCGAATCTGCCTGGTATCTGACAGCAAATGACGACGGTGGTGGCGGCACCTACCAGGTCATCGAGGCTCTTCGCGACCGAATCGACATCGTTATCAGAGCTTTTCATTTCAACACCCGCTTCCTTTCCAGTCTGCAGAAGCGTATTGAACTGGCTTTCCGACCCGAAGAAATAATCCCGGAAGAAATTATTTTTTCTGAAGAAGAGCTGAATCTCATGAATAAAGAGATTCGCCGGGTCAACATTGCAGATTATGTTCGCCGGCCCCTCGAGTTTTTCTGTCGCCATTTTGAGTTTTTTGAACCGGCCTCGACAATGCTTGAATATATGACCAAAGACACAGCCAAGCTTTCAGGTCAGGATTTTAACCAGCTGACAAAAGAAGAAACCGGCAAAGATATGGTGCGCAACCTGGGCTCACAAACAAAAAACGGCCTATCGGTGCGCAAACTCATGACCATCATTCAATTCGCCAAGGCCCTTGCTTATTTCAGGGGCGCTGCCGCAGTCGAAATGGAAGATCTTCGCCAGATAATACCATTTGTTCTGCACGATACCCTCAGCCCCCACCTTGAGTCACCATTCTTCGACGAACCCGAAAATGGGGCATTTCGCATTGACAGAATCACCTGGATACGAAAACTCTTTGATCTCTCATGTGAAGAATTTTTCAGGCTCGGCCTGCAAAAAACCGACCCGGTCGTGACCTTTGAAAACGAGTTCGAAGCAGGCCTTGAAGGCCTGGGCAAAGATGAAGTTGACAAGCGCATGAATGCCATCGAAAAGCAACTGAGTCAGATGGCAAAATCAGGTAAGCTATACGGGCACATGGCCGACGACATTCTCAAACTCAAATATCTGCATCAGCGCTACAATAACTACCGAAGATGGCTGAAATGGAAAAAGTAACCTTCCAACCACTCAAAGCCCTGCTCAAAGAAAACGCCGGGAATCTCAACCAGATTCTCGCCTCTTTTCAGGCCGGCGGCCGACGGCTCAACACTCACGATATTCCGGCCTGGTTCAAAGAAGTTATCGAGCCAGTCTTTGTGGCAATTCATAGTCACAACGAGACTGCGGCACCAAAAGTCTTTGATGCCCTGTTCAGCGACATGCTGGCCGCATTAAGCAT
>JAQUZA010000248.1 GCA_028691595.1 Candidatus Rifleibacteriota bacterium | reverse complement strand
TTCAACGTTCAGCTTGATCCATTCAAGATTGGCGTTGCCAAAATCATTTTTCATATACCAGGTAAGCTCGCCAATCATCGAGGTATCAGTTTCATCATGGCCAATTTCCTGCCAGAAGCGTCGATACTGCGTCGCCCAGCCAAATCGGCGGTCGCTGCGCAGGTAATCAAGCTGGTAAAGCTGGGTCAGAACATCGTCTTTTTCATCACGGCCGCTGCTAAGTTCACTGGTCAGGGTCAGGCGACCACCAGTAACAGCCAGACCATAGCGTCCGTCAATACCAGCCCGCATCGTATCGATCAGCTTGCCACGATCAACGCCCATCATGACGCTGTGGCTACGCATTGCCGAGTGCTTCGACATTCTTTCGCCCGTTATCAATGACAGGCCCCCCTCGAAACCATATTCATACAGATAACGACTGGAAAGGCTGAGCCTGGCACCCAGCAAACCCTTCTGACCCTTCAAAGTCAGATCGTAGCCGGTTCCAAGCATGTAATACAGATCGTAATTCAGATTTCGGTTGACGGCACCCCAGAACCCTGCATACCAGTCACGTTCAAAACCAAAATTACGATCGTTGGAAAGTTGCAGAACGGTGGCATGGGTATCGGTCTGCAGATTCAGGCCGAAAGGCAGATAGAATCGCCCGAATCTGAAATTATAGCGGCCGATGTTGCGCGAACGAGCCTCTGGGGGCATCCAGGAATCAAGAGCATTATAGAGATCAACGTAGAAGTTGTGGTATTCAAGAAAGACCTCGTTACGGCCTGCCCCTTCCATGTCGTTAATGACTGAGGCGTAATTGCGCCTGAAAACAAGTCTTGTCTGCAGGTTAAAACTTGAAGTGGTCGAAACTTCGTCGGCAAACTTTTTTAAAATCTCAAAACCGTATGAATGGCGGTGATACGGTCGTCGGTCTTCATCGGCACCGGAGGCAAACGAAAACTGTGTCAGAATCTCATTTTTAAAAAAGTAACTCCCGGTTTTTGAACCAATGCCCGCATTAAGGTCTGCAGCCGCAGAAGCTGCAATCTGCAGATCGGCAAATGGGTCTATTTCCCGGGCAACAACACTGCCAGAAGCAAAAGCAGTAATTGCAGCCATACAAATCAGCAACCGGCAGAAAACTTTTTTCACAAAACCTCCTGACAATCTCCCTGCTTAAGCGCTGTTTGCCAACCAGAGGCCAGCAAACAGCAAGCCGGTTTCAGATTCCTTCAAACAAAACAGTACTTATGTACCTTTCTCCAGAATCAGGGAAAACGGTAACGATCGTCTTGCCCTCATTCTCAGGTTTATGCGCCAAGCGTGCGGCAACTGCCATGGCGGCACCACAGGAAATACCACAGGTAATGCCCTCTTCACGATGCAGACGGCGGGCAAACTCAATAGCCTCTTCATTACTGACCGCAGCCGTTTCATCAACCAGGTCGAGGTCGAGAATATCTGGTTTAAAACCGGCACCGATGCCCTGGATTTTATGCGCAGCATGTCTGGGCGTTTCTCCGGCTTTAATCGCGGCAAGCACCCTTGAACTTTCGGGCTCAACGGCCACCGTCCAGACCCCGAGACCCATTTTTTGTTTAAGATAGCGGCTGATACCGGTTATAGTGCCGCCAGTTCCCACTCCGGCTACAAAAATATCGATTTTGCCTTTGGTATCTTGAAAGATTTCGGGCCCGGTTGTTCTGAAGTGAATTTCGGGGTTAGCAGGGTTCTTAAACTGTTGAGGGCTGAAGAATCTTGCCGGGTCAGAAGCCACAAGTTTTTCGGCCTCTTCAATGGCACCGTTCATGCCCCTTGCGCCTTCGGTAAGCACAACTTTGGCACCGTAAGCAGCCAGCATGCGCCGCCTTTCTACCGACATGGTGTCAGGCATTGTCAGAATGAGCGGGTAACCGCGGGCGGCACAGACAAAGGCCAGCCCGATACCGGTGTTGCCACTGGTCGGCTCAACTACTGTCACATCTGCATTCCCTGGCTTGAGAATTCCGGACTTTTCTGCCTCCCAGATCATCGATGCGGCAACGCGACATTTAACTGAATAAGCCGGGTTGCGACCTTCGATCTTGGCCAGAACAGTAGCCGGGAACCCGTGGGTAATGCGATTTATTTTGACCAGCGGCGTGTTGCCGATGCTCAGGCTGTTATCATCAAAATACATTTGTGCCTCCTGTTTAGATCTGGAAATCAAGCAGCGCATCATTGCAGTTTGCCTGCATCAGAACCAGTTGTTCCAGAGTTATTTCCTTCATTGCAACTTCAACAGCTTTATTAACTTTCATCCAGACTTCCCTGGCAACACAGAACTCAGAACGGCCACAACTCTGTGCCGTCGTTACACAATCAGCAACCCCGGTCTTTCCTTCAAGAGCTTCAATAACCTGAAGGACATTAATGACCGAAGGTGCCTTTGCCAGCGAATACCCACCGTTAGGCCCGCGCATGGCCATAACAAGACCAGAGGTTCGCAGGTCTTTGATCAGCAGGTGAATATAGTTCGCTGAAATATTCTGATTTGCAGCAATCGTTGCAGCCAGCACCGGGCTTCTTCCATATTGCAGAGCCAGCTCAAGCATTATACGCAGCCCGTATCTGCCCTTTGTGGAAACTTTCATCATAAAAATCTAACCGCCACAATTGTCGAGTTTGTAAAGTATTATACTTAAGAATATAATGAAAACCCACAAATTGTCACTAAAAAAAGTCTGCAGGGCAACTCACTCAAAATCACAAACGATGATTCGCTCAACATAGCTGAGTTCAGCCAGAGAATAAAGAACCTGACGGAAATTTTTCTGCTGCGTTGAACCGATGCACAGGCATTCATCATCGCCTTTAACTGTTCTTCCTCTTGAGCCTGGCATAAATTGAACAGTTTTATCAATGCCGATAACCTGAGCTTTACATTCTTGAGTATCTGGAATGGCGAATTCGTAAGATAGTGCGACTTTGCCATCTGGCGGGCCACGCAAGCCATCGGCATCGAGCTGATCAAGGTCGAACTCAATTTTGCCCACCCGAATCATATTGCCTGGTTCGTTTGCACAAAAATAGTGGCAGGCGAGACCAAGGCAAAATGCAAGACAAACCAGGAATATGAAAATAAAAAGCCGCTGCCTCAGAAACATTTTGCCTGAGACAGCGGTCTTTTCATGACCATTATTTTTTCAGAATTACACCGGTGGTTGGCGGAACGTTGTAATCGCCTTCGGCTGTATAGAGGCCGGCATCTTTAACTTTTTCACCATCGCAGACAACCTGCCAGGTGCCACCGAGGGGCAGTTTAAAGTTCACCCAGTTATTCGGGTCGCCATTGAGGAGCACGAGAAAGTTTTTCTCGCCCTTGAGAAACATGCCAAGACCGTTGTGGTTTGCTGGTTGAATCCAGTCGAGGTGCTGATTGTTGAGCGCCACAGCGTGACGGAAATTGGGATATTTTGTGCGAAGGGCAATCAGGCCTTTGTAGAGATCGAAGATATCGCGGTTCTTCTCTTTAACAGCCCAATCGATATAATTGGTGTTGTTATCCTGATCGTAGGAGTTATGATTGCCGCCCTTACTGCGGTTGAATTCCTGGCCGGCGTGAATCATGGGAATACCCTGACCAGTTAGAAGCGCAACTGCAGCCAGACGGGTCTTCTTTTTGTCACCGTGATAAAGATCATTGAGAGTATAGCCATCGTGAGCTTCGAGGTAGTTGAGGCTTTCGGCCGGCTTTGCAGCCCACCAGAAACATGAACCGGCAAGAACTGTCATTACATCGTTTCTTTCGGTATTGCCGTTGATCATTGCCCTGATCTTTTCGCGGAAGTCGTCGTTCCATTTTGCCAGCCGGGTGTTTCTAAAGTCACTTTTTCCCCACTGGTTGCGTTTCCAGTCGGCTGCCCAGGGCTCAGCCGTCAGCAGAATATCATCCGGGAGCTCGTCAATAATGCGCTGCATGGTCTTCTTGTCAATGATAGTGCCAAGATCGAATCTGAAGCCATCAACTTTATATTCTTTAACCCAGTATTTAAGGCAGTCAATGATCATCTTCGCGGTCATCGGGCTGGCGGTATTCATTTCATTGCCGCAGCCAGTGCCGTTCCAGTAATATTTGCGGTTATCCATAAGGCGGTAATAGCCAGGGTTATCAAAGCCTTTAAAATTGAGAGGCAACCCCTGATGATCACCTTCGGCGGTGTGGTTGAACACAACGTCGAGCATAACTGCAAAACCTTCGTTATGCAGACCATCGATGAGGGTTTTAAGTTCTTTGACCGCCTCGCCAGCCTTACCAGTGGCAAAAGAGCATTCTGGAGCAAAGAAATGGCTGGTCATGTAACCCCAGTGGTTCACAACCCCGGCGAAATTATTATCGAATTCATGAACCGGCATCAGCTCAATCACGTTAACGCCGAGTTCTTTGAGATGCCCGAGAACTTTGCCTGAATCTTTCCCTTTGAGCATGCCAAGGTAACCGCCCCGGGCTTCACCAGTCACCCCTGAGCTTTTGTGAGCTGAGAAGTCTTTGATGTGCATTTCGTAAATAATTGCATCTTTGGCTGCCGGGCGCTTAAAACTTTTGTTTGTCCAGGTGAAGCTGTGGTCAACCACGATACTCTTGCCGTCATGATCTACGTTTGCAAAGGCATACGGGTCAGAAAGCAGGCGTTCAGGGTCGAAATGATAGCCTGGCCCCTTGGGGCCATCTGCTGTAAAGCCGTAATAGGTGCCGTAAATTGCGCCCTTGATTGAATAGCGCCAGATGCCATCTTTACTCTTCTGCATCAAAAATTCGCTGCCCTTTTTGTCGGTGGCTTTCTTGAAGAGGTGTAGTTTAACTTCTGTGGCTTCGGGCGAATAAACTGAAAATACCGTATTACCATTAACCACGTGAGCCCCCAGAAGACCAGAAGCCGTTCTTTTTTTGGTCGCGCTGGTGCCGGGGGTTCTTCTGGCAAGAAGCATCGAAGTGTCGACCAGGTGTTTGTCGTCAACCCTGGCAAAATTGGCGGCAACTTCTTTGCGGATAGCCTGCATGGGAGCAATTTTGCCGAGCAGCTGCGGGTTTTCGGTCTGAGCGAGATACTTGATCCGGCTTTCGAGTATCTGCAGGCCTTGCTCAAAAGCACGTTTTTCTGCGGTTGAAGCAACCCGATAACCATACAGACGAATCTGCTCGGTGGCTTTATCAACCTGGGCTGCAGTCTCGATAGTGGCAACCAGGCGCTGAAAAGCTTCGAGGCTGGCCGATTCACGGGCAAGCGCTGCCACTGCCGCATCTTTTTGGGATGAATCGGCCGCACGGGCGGCAACGTGAATATCCCGGGCTACCCGGTTAAGTCCGTCGGTAAAATCTGTCTCAAGACTTGCCGCTTGTGCAGAAATTGCAACGAACAATGCCAGAACCAGGCAGAGCAACCTTTGCCAATCTTTTACGTACATCTGGTGCCTCCGGGCTTATAATTTCT
>JAQUZA010000247.1 GCA_028691595.1 Candidatus Rifleibacteriota bacterium | reverse complement strand
CTCTCGACCGGGCCCTTGCCACCATGAAAACCCGAATTCTCGCCGGGGCTATCATCGCCCTGATTCTGCTGGCATCAATAACCTTGTGGATAACAAGGCATCTGATATCCCCTCTAGAAAGGCTTGGAGACGGCATTCAAGCCCTTGCGGCACGAAATTTCGAAGCAAGAATTCCGGTGCCACCCGGCAAAGATGAGATTTCACAGCTGTTTCTCGCTTTCAACGACATGATGGCCGAAAGCTACGACATGCAGATTGCTCACAACGTCCAGGAAGGGCTCGTTCCCAGTGAATTCCCGGCAATTGAGGGTTATTCAATGTATGGCATGCTGCGTGCGGCTTCAGATCTTGGCGGCGACTGCCTCGACTGCTTCAAACTGCCCAACGGCAATCTGCTGTTTCTGGTTGGCGATCTGACCGGTCACGGCGTAGGGTCGGCACTGATGATGGCTTTTGCCCGGGCGGTCACCTTTCACTGGAGCCAGGGCGATCAGCTTTCGCCCGCAAGCCTTGTTGATCAAATCGACTCCATGCTCAGAGAAAACCGCACCGAACGAATGTTCATGGGCATAATCTGCGGAGTTCTCAATCTCGAGACCCATAAGATCGAGCTAGTTACCAAGGGGCACATCTACCCGCTCAAATTTTCTGCCAACGGAAATCGCCAATGGGTCGGGCAACCGGCCTACCCTCTTGGCATTGCCCGCCAGCAGCCTGCCAGTTCAATCACCTTTGACTTCGGCCCCGGAGATAAACTGTTGTGCATGACCGATGGCTTTCTTGAAGCCTACAACCGCAACATGCGAACAATAGGCTTCGACGGTATCGAAACCTGGGCTTCTGAAGCCAGGGCTGACGATGCCAGAACCTGGATCAACAGCCTTGAGGCCAGATTCAAGATCTGGTGCGACAATAAACAGTCAGACGACGTTTCAATTTTTGCTTTAATCAGATCAGCGGGAGGCAATACGGCAGATGAGCGTTGACAGCCGCTATAAATCCGCTTCTTTTGGTCGTCTGGCAATAATTTTTGCCGGAATAATGTTTCTTTTCCTTTCTTTAACCGCCTCGCAGACCAGAACAAAACTCGACCGCGAGTATGACCGTCATCTTCTCAAAGATCTCGAAACAAGCCTTGACCCGGTAATTGCCCAGACCTCAGAAGAATATTATGTCCACTGTCAGCTGTCTTCTTTAATCGAAGTCGCCCGAAAAAATGGCATCGAAAGCGCTGAACTTCCGCATGCGGTAACCTCGACAGGCATACAGCTGAAAAATCCGCTTAAGGCTTTCTTTTATCGCGATAACCGTCTGGTTCGCTATTTTAACGCCGATGCGAACGATCTTACTCTTTTCAAAGACCTGATGGCCGATCTAAACGCCACCGGCAACGATTACGTCCTGGCACAGCGTCGTGTTCACAAACAATTGCTCGATACATTTGGTGCCGGCAACCGTCTTGAGCTTATGAAAATGGCAAAAGCCATGCAAAAGCGCTTTAAATCAAGAGAAACCGACTGGTTTTATTACTGGAACACCTGGCCGGATGGCCTGGGTGTTTTCTTTATTGCCACCGGGTTTCCCTCGTTCATTGACCGGTTCAAAAATCTGAACCATGACCCCAACTTTTTCGGGGCCGGCAACCCGGCAACCGGCGAATTCCTGGCTCCGCATGGCCTTACCGAAGACCAGACGGCAGCTGCCCGCATCAAAGCCAGGCTGAGCGGCCAGAACCATATTGAAGCCAACGGTTATCTCTGGTATTTTGCCGAAGACGAGAACGGTGCCTTTGTCTGCAGGGTCAGCCCGCAAAAATCAATCGATCAGCAACGGCCTCACTGGGCTGAAAACCTTTACTACCTCTCACTCTTCCTGCTGACTATAAGCCTGCTACTCTATCTTACAGCTGTCTTAGGCCTCTTTCCAGGGCTGTCAGCCTGCGAATGCCTCGATTCACTTTCGGTTCGCTACCGGATCATAGGCCTGTTTTTTATGGCTTCATTGTTTCCGGTCCTGTTTTCTCTGCTTATCGGGGCAACAGCGATGGCTGACCGCCGCGAAGTAATTGAAAACAGCATTCTGGCTGAAAGTATTGCGGCAATAGAGCCCCTCGAAAAGCTGTATACAATAAGAATTGCCCAGTCAGAGGCCCTGGGCAGAGATCTTCGCCAGGCCCTGCTCACTGAACCACCCTCAGAAGAGTTGTTCTGCCGGTATCTGGCAAAACATTCTCTGCACCGCCTCCTGGCGCGTCTTGAGGTGCGTGACGGCGACGGCAAAACCATTTTTTCAACCGATGACCGTGAAATTCACGGAGTCGCTGAAGCAATGGACATGTTAAGCCGCATTGCCCTTAAACTGCATGCCCCGGCAAGAATGAGTTCAACTGCCAGCAGAGTCACCCCGGCCGAAATAGTCAGCGAATCAGTTATGTCAACCGATGAAATCGGCATGGCCACTATTATTCGCCAGCGTGGCCGACAATGGATGTTTCACATGGGAACCTTCCCGACAACCTGGTATTGGGATGTCTACCCGGAAATCGCCACAGGCCCCGGCTTTATGTGCCAGACAAACCAGCTGCTCGAACTTTATCTGGCCCAGATCCGCGAGGCAACAAACAACCCACGCCCCGAATCAGGCTCTATTCAACTTGCCACCGAGCTAAACTATCATTTCAGTAATTTTAAGATTTTTCCACAAATTGACGGCCTGCCTGAAGACTCGCTGCTGCAATCTGCTGTCGCAAGCTTCAGAACCAACCGAATGCTGTTCAGACAAATCATGATTGGCGACCAGCCCTTCTGGGCAACCATAAAACCCGAAAAAAACATTAACACTC
Organism: Candidatus Rifleibacteriota bacterium; assembly: GCA_028691595.1. GTDB lineage: Bacteria > Muiribacteriota > Ozemobacteria > Ozemobacterales > Ozemobacteraceae > Rifleibacterium. The sequence continues at coordinate 2,621 of JAQUZA010000247.1, read as the reverse complement.
ATGTCTTTTTGCACCTGATTTCGCAACCGGCACGCCTTAAAACCCTTGAGCCCTTCAGATGGAGATTCATAACAGCCGGGGTTCTGGCGCTTGCCGTTTCACTTTTCGGTGCATTGCTGGTTGGCCGACTGATTATTCTACCTGTCGGAGACCTTAATTCAGGTATTCAGGCAATTAGAAACCGGCAACAGGATTTCCGCATCCCGGTTCGCCGTGATGACGAATTTGGTGCCCTGGCCGGTGCCTTCAACAAGGTTATTGGCGAATTAAAAGAGCTTGAATACGGGCGCGTTGTCCAGGAAAGTCTGCTCCCCAAAAGTCCTTTCATTCCGCCCGGTTATGACATAGCCTTTTTTAACACCTCGGCCACCGATCTTGCCGGCGACTATCATGATTCAATAATGCTCAGCGATGGCCGCCTGGCAGTTATTCTCGGCGATGTTACAGGGCACGGCATTTCTGCGGCGCTGGCCATGGCCATGGCAAAAGCCACGGTAAACTATGCAGCTGCCGACGGCAAGCTTTTCCCTGCCGGCCTCATGGATATGCTCAACGCACTCTTTAACCGCGAACTCAAACCCAGACACAAGTTCATGACCCTCGTAACCGTGGTAATCGACCCTTCCACCGGCAAAATTGAAGTAGATAACGCGGGCCAGTCTTACCCCAGGTTTTATAAGGCCGCAGAGGATGTTTCAGAAGAAATCGTACTGCCAACCATGCCACTCGGAGCCATGAAAAAGCGTAAGGCCAAAATTGAAACACGAACCATGCAGTCAGGCGATGCGATTATTCTCTATTCAGACGGAATAATTGAGTGCTCTGATCATACCGGCGACATGTACGGGTATGACCGCTTCCAGAAGAGCTTTGAAAATCTGATGCGCCAGAGAACCGCTGCAGGCCTTGCCCTTAAAACAATGATGCAACAGCTAGACAGTTTCAGAGTGCCGGGCCCGTACCCCGATGACGTAACCCTGGTAATCATCAGAAAGCTCTAGCCCGTCCAACACACCGATATCTTTTGCGCTTCGCTCTCGGTGGTGCATTCGTTCTGGCGATTATTTTCGCCATTATACCTACCAGAGCCCCGGAGGGTTTAGAGCCGATTGCGGCCCACAAAACTGATCTTTTTAACCTCGAAACCATGAGTGTTCTCATCGCCCCTGAATCAGAGAGCGATCTCAGCATCGATGGGCAAAACCAGAAAGTCACTGACGGCTCAACCCTAAAGAGCCAGGCAACCTATAAACTCAACAATACAGCTGAACTCGCCATAAGTTCAATTCACGGTCTGATCAGTTTTAAAAATCAGGCCGGCTTCTCGCTTAAGGGTAATGAAATAAAAATCGATACCGGTGATATATACTGTAACTTTAAAGGTAACCACCAGGGGTTCAAAATAACCACTCAATACGGTTCAATTGTTCCGGTTGGCACAAAGTTCACTGTATCGGTCAGAGAAACCTGTGTGAAGGTTCACCTGCTGGCAGGCAAGCTTCTGCTGACAAGCAGCAAGGGCAAAGAGAAAGTTATCAGTGACAGCACGCCAGTTTTTATTCTGCCAGGCGGCGAATTCTCTGACAAACCTGTCAGCCGCGAAGAAGCAGAGGCACAAAGGGTTCCAGCCAACCCGGGCATGCAAATGCCCCCGGCTTCTCAACCTGAGCCCCCCAAAAAGGCCCCCGGCACAATTCTGGATACCCTTTAAACAACACGCTGGTCTTACCGGTGCGACATGGAAGAACTGTTCTTCAGGGCGGTCAGTTCAGAGTTTATGATCTGCTGGATATCTATTTTTGAGTAACCCAGCTGCATACCCAGATTCATGATGGCATCTTTCTCATCGCTGCTGAGTTCTTCGTCGGCGAGTGCCATCTTCGCAGCTTCTCTAATCAGCTTCTTTGCGCCCTGCGATTTGGATTCAGGCACCGGAACATAGACCTGCCCGTTGCGCACAGCATCAAGAATGCTTTGCAGTGTCGTTTCGGGCATCGCATACCTCGCAGCGATGGTTTTAATCATAGTCATTTCTTTTACATCGATTTTTCCGTCGGCCATAAGTATCTGCGCTGCCGTGGTTATTATGTCGTTGGCTGAAGCCACTTCGCCAACGACATGTGTATAAACCGCATCGCCTTTTTTCGTCGGCCCGGAAGCCATGGTCGTTGCCGATTTGAGCAAATTGCTGTATTCAGGCTCTTTTTCTTTGATAACACGACACAAAAGCCATTCGCTGCCGTCGTTTACCAGAGAACCGCAAAATCCACATGTCGATTCGAAGGAAGAGGCCAACGGGCCACCGCAATTGGCGCAATGAACGCTGCTGAGGCAGTTGTTGATTCTGGTCGTCGCATGGTGCGAGCGCGATAGAACCAGAACGTCGCGCAGCAGTCGATTATCTGATGTTGACTTTTTGTTGGCAAAAACCGCCCGCCAGACAACCAGAACATAGCAGAAATCAAGGTCATTGCCCACGCTGATGCCTTTCATCGAGGCAGAATCCAGAACCGCTTCCTCGAGCGAAGAAAATCTGCCAAAACTGTCATTCTCGATTTCGTAAGCAAAGCTTTTGCAATATTCATCTGAAGCAAAGCGCCTTAATCCATCGATCTTCTTTT
>JAQUZA010000246.1 GCA_028691595.1 Candidatus Rifleibacteriota bacterium | reverse complement strand
CTGGTAACCGGGTTTGCAGTTCTTGAACATCTTAATCCGCAAGCGGGCCCGGCGAAAACAGAAACAGTTGAAATGCTGAGCTTTGTCGATGACATTGCACCTGAATTACCCGAATTTGTTGAAAAATCAGATTTGAGTGTAACCTTTTACGAGGCCGGTGAATCTAAATTTGTGAGTTTCCTGCCAATGGTGCAGATGCAAAATTTTTACGAAATCGATCAGGAGGAAGAAACATGGAACGAAAATTCAGGTTGATACTGGTTATTGGTTTGCTGGTAAGTTTGCTTGGCATTGCTGATGCCCAGCCGCTTCCAGGGCAGGGTGGGCCCGGTGGCGGTGAAAATGCCGAAATGCGCCCGGGTGGGCACGGCGGCCCCGGTCCTGGCATGATGCCCGGAAAATTCAAACCAGATCCAGAGCGCGAAAAACAGATGAAGCGCAATGCCTCGATGATGGCCATGGCCGAAGCCCACAAGAACCTGGCTCAGATTTATGAAACACAGGGAAAAACAGACGAAGCCGCAGCTGAACTGATAAAAATCATCGACCTCGCCAAGGGTCAGCTCGAAAAGAACAAGGATAACGAGTTTTTCAAACGCAATATCATGGGCAAGGTCATGCCGGTTTATCATCACATTTCCAAGCTGTATATCAAGAATAACCGTCTGGCTGATGCCGAAAAAATATTGAATGAGGGCATCGCCCTTTTCGAGAAAGAATCCCCCGAAGACGTTACCCGTCTTCGCCTGCTGCTGGCCGAGATCTACCAGAACAGCAACGAAACCAAGAAGGCCGAAGAAGCCTACAAAAAGATCATAGAAGAAAGCAAAAAGAATCTCGAATGACCTTGACGGTGGCATCTTGCCCACTGTTCAAAGCCGCATATTAAAAAAACCGGCTGGCAACGTTACCCTGGTAGCGTTACCGGCCGGTTCTCTTTCGGCAGATTTTCCTGATCGTGGTATTTTCTTTGAGCTGAGTTCATGGCTTCTGTTATAATTGGTTTTAAGCTTAAAAAGTTGTGAAAGTTGAGAGTCTCGATGACCAAAGCAACTGGTTACTCGCCTTCAATCCTTTGTCAGCAACTGCATGCACTATATGATCTTCTGCAGAAGCGCAAAAAAGAAATAATGGCCGACCCTGACCTGAACCCGGGTAATGATGAGCTGAACAACGAGCTTGAGTTGATTCATCGCCGCTGCCAGCTTATCCAGGAATGCTTTGAAAATTTCTGCCCAAGCTGATCGCCTCAGCAGCCAGCATTGTCGAGTCTGAAGGAGCAAAAAACAGATGCAGGAAAAATTGCTTATTGCACTATGCCACACCTTTAAAGGGTATTTAACCGAACCTAATGCCACCAGGCTTATCCAGCAGGCATTTAGAACCCTTGAGACGCATCTGCACGCATCTTATGCCTTTATCGCGCTGCAGGATCGAAAAACTTCGTATCTTCATATCAAACATTCTTTCGGCATCGGCAGGCAGGCGCTGCAATCTTTTCACAAACGCATCGGCAGCAACACCATCGGCAGAATTTTTTTCAAAGACAGCTTTTTTCTGGTGCAGAAGTCAGATCAGAGCGACGACTATGCCGAACTCAAGATCGAAAAAGACTACCACACCTGCGTTGCCGTTCATATCGGCTGGGAAGGCCGTGCCTTCGGGTTTATGGCCATATACTTCGACCAGGCTGTCGAAATCGACCTGAGCGTCAAAAACTTTTTTCTGGCGATGGGTGGGGCCTGCTCAGCAGCTCTTGAAAAGGAAGAATTGCTGCGCATAATTTCTGAGCTTCGCCAGTTTGATGTAGATACCGGTATTTACACGCATCAGTTTTTTATTTCCAAGCTTGAAAAAGAAATTCATGCCACCCAGTTCGAAGATAAAACACTGGCATTGATGGTTCTGGACATGAACAATTACAAGGAAATCATCAATCTGCACGGTATCGAGGCAGCCCAGGAAACCCTGCGACTGGCAGCCGAAGAGCTGAAAAGTCATATCAAAGGCCGCGATGTTCTCGGCTCCCTCGGAATAGACGAGTTCATTCTTTTTATGCCGGCAACAGACGCTGATGCGGCCGGCAAAGCCATTGAGGCATTTGAACAACGTCTCAAAGTAATGACTTTTACCGATCATGATCTGAAAACGTCATTTTCATGCGGAATTACCCAGTTGCGCGACGGCGAAGATGACCTCGATGCGTTGATTCATCGTGCCCAGATGGCACTCTACAATGCACGCAAAGCTACCGGCAATTCAATCTGCATAGAACTTTAACCGGCCAGCGCGTTTTTTCTATCGGACCACCAGTTTTAAATCGCATTGCCCGAGCCTGTCGGCCGGGTTGTTTCTTGCCGGCAGCCGGCAGATTGTAGAAGCAATCTCATGATTAGTCTGAGTTCCCCGCTCTGAAAAGTAACAGATTATTCGCGATGCGCAATTTATATATCAAGCTGACCCGCTGTTTCACTTGAGTTCAAGAAAGGGTTCTTTATGCAATTCCTGGAAAAAAAAGATTGGCCGATATGATTATTTGATCGAGAATTGCTGAAGATAACTTGAAACATTCTTGCTCTTTAGGGCCCGAGTGCTATAATCAGGTTGTTTTGCCACAGAAAGTAATAAGCTGCCATATCAGCCCCGAAAGGAACCCTAAATATGCAAAAAATTACTGAGAAGCAGATGGAGGCCATTAAATGAATCAAGTTAAGGCCGGGACCTGGGTCGAAATCGAAAAAACCCTGCTGACACCGCAACAGCGTGCTCCGCAGGTTCCAGAAGATACAAGACAAACACCATACATCATGAAAGTCGCTGGTTTTTTAGTTGCCGATGCCTTGTTTGGGGAAGAAGTCAGCGTTAAAACCATGAGTGGTCGTCTGGTCAGCGGCACCATGGTCGTGGTGCGCCCTCACTACACACACAGTTTTGGCGATACTGTCGAAGAACTGATTCCGATTGGCCTGGGAGGCGAAATATGACCAGAGACAATTCTTATCAGGCTGTCATGGCCCGCAAGAACGAAATCATGAAGTCTTCGATGGGCCTCGATTATGAGGTTTACCGTCAGGGTGAGCTTGCATTTGATTATGAACGCATGATGAGCGATTGCGGCTTTTCGCTCGAAGATATAATCAGAATTCAGGCTGAAACAAAAGTCGGCAACACGCCCATGTTCGAGCTGCGCAACCTGACAAATGCAGTGCGCAGAATCAGCGAACCCGGCAAGGGTGCCCGCATCTTCGTCAAAGACGAGGCTGCAAATGCTTCGGGCAGTTTTAAGGCCCGACGAGCTTCTATCTCTGCCTATGTGGCTGCACAAAAGGGTTACAAGGGGTTAATTGCTGCCACTTCAGGCAATTATGGTGCAGCAGTTGCATCTCAGGCTGCCCAGCGCGGCCTTAAATGCATAATTGTTCAGGAAGTATTCGATTCAAAGGGAATTGGCCAGCCAGAAATTGTTGAAAAGGGCCGTAAATGCGAAGCTTTCGGGGCCGAAGTCATAAAATTGTCTGTCGGGCCCGAGCTCTTTTATTACCTGCTGCTCACCCTCGAAGAAACCGGGTTTTTCAACGCCTCACTGTACACCCCTTTTGGCATCAAAGGGGTTGAAAGCCTTGGCGCAGAGCTGACCAGCCAGATCAGAAGCATGACCGGCAAAGACCCCGATGCTGTAATGATTACGCATGCAGGCGGCGGCAATCTCACCGGAACCGCGCGGGGCATGCGGGCCGCCGGGTGTGATGCCAGAGTTATCGCCTGCTCTGTTGATCTTTCAGGGCTTCACATGGCCTCAGATCATGATTTTAATCGCAAATCATTTACCACCGGGCACACCGGTTTCGGAATCCCTTTCGCAACCTGGCCCGACCGCACCGATGTTCCGCGCAACGCGGCCCGCAGCATGCGTTACATGGATGACTATATTCTGGTGCGTCAGGGTGAAGTTTTTTATGTAACCGAACTGCTTGCCAAACTTGAAGGAATTGAACGCGGTCCGGCTGGAAATACCAGCCTGACCGGTGCTGTCGCCCTGGCACGTGAAATGAATCAGGACCAGATAATCGTCGTTCAGGAAACCGAATACACCGGTGCCGGCAAGCACCACAACTCACAACTGGCCTTCGCTCAACGCATGGGAATTGAAGTTCGCCGCGGAAACCCTGAAGAGAGCGTTAATGGCCGCAGCATTATCATTCCTGAGAATCTTTCCCAGATCAAGGGGCACAGGCAGGATATGGAAAAGCTGCGAATTTCATATCTGAAGAATGCCGCAAAGCAGCTTGCCCCGTCACAATGGAGTGAAGCCGACCGCAAATTCGTGGCCGAAGATGTAAAAAAAGATCTGGCGTGGCTGGATCAGGCCCTGAAGCAGATTTAACCGGGGTTGCAACGGCCAGAATGATCATACAGAAAATTGTGACCAAACAGGAAGAATTGATCGAAAATTAATCAAACCGGCAAAATAATCGTGCGGGGAAAATAATCGTAGGGGCTCAACATGTTGAGCCCCTACATAATTTCTGACGCGGTTTTTGCCCCGACGTGGGGTTGTATTACCCCGGGTTATTTCATTGGGTCACGACTGGCCGGGCCTTCGGCTGCAGGGCAAGACCCGCACCCACCACCAGCCAACCGGCAATAATGCCTGAGGTGGCAAGAATAGCCGGGTTATTGGCCATATTTATCAACGGCAAATCAACAGCAAATTTATGAAGGATTGCAGGCAGAAAATAGAATACCGTTGAGGCAATTACCCCTCTGGTAACCATTTCGCGGGTAACGGCAGGCAGAAACAAACCGCAGGCAATGGGCAAAAACGTTGCGGTAAAAAGCAGATAAACACCATATTGGGCAAAAATAGCCACTGACCCACCGGTCGGGTTATGCAACTGCCAGATCGAGAGAGCTACGCAGCCTATGCCGACAATGATCAGAGAAACCCGCCCGAAGCGCAGAGCCGTTTTCAGTTCTGCCTCGCGATTTTCTGCGGTCAAAGGTTTCAAGGTCAGATAAATATCACTTGAGAAAATTGCCGAAAGTGCAAGCAACAGACCTTCAAGGGTCGAGATACCGGCACAGAGCAGGCCAATACTGATCAAAACCTGAGTGGCAGAGCTGAAGTTCATGGCGATATAGGTGGGCACCACCCGGTCAACTGCGGTCAGCTGAGTCAATGAAACGCGGGCATAAAGGCCGACAACCATTACCGAAACAAAAACCGCCCCTGCAATAATTGCTGTAGCGAGGTAGGTTTTGATCTGACTTGAGTCTTTAAGCAGCAGGGATTTGCCGAGAATGTGCGGCTGACAAACGATTGCCAGACCAACCAGGAAATTGCAGAAAAATACCTCGAATAAGTTTCTGAAGTAAAGCGATGCCGGGTTGGTCATGGCCGTAAGACCCGGATCAATTGCCGCGAGCTTTGCAAACAAGCCTTCCCCGGACATGAAGTGTTCGTAACCGCTGCCGATAA
>JAQUZA010000245.1 GCA_028691595.1 Candidatus Rifleibacteriota bacterium | reverse complement strand
TGCTGTTGCTGCTGCTGCGGTTGCTGGCGGTAATTCTGGTGGTGATAACCATGTCGCGGCCTTTTATCGGGCAAAGCGCCAGTGCCGGGGTGTCGTCGGCGACTCCTGCAGCGTTTGTGGTGCTGCTTGATTATTCAATGTCGATGGGCAGCACCCATCAGGGAATTTCGATCTTTAACACCGCACGTTCGAGAGCACTTGAAATTCTCGACCAGATGAATGCCGACGACCGGGCAACCGTTGGCCTTATCAATGACCCCGGGCGACTGGTTTTTCCGCAGCTCACCTGGGATACCGAAACTTTGAAAAAGAGTATTGCCAATGCGCCCTTGAGCATGGCCGGAACCAACCTGGCCACCTCGATTCTGCCGGCACTCAAAATCCTCGCTCCCCTCGCAAACTATCGCCGGGCCGTTTATGTGATTACTGATATGACCGAATCAGCCTGGCAGCCATTCATAGAAAAGTATGACCTGGCCAGAGTCGAGCCGGGCATAGATCTTATTATGGTTCCGGTCGGTGGCACCGCCCCCGAAAATATGTCGGTTAAAGGCCTTGAAGCTGATGCTCCCGTCATTATGACCGGCCGAAAGGTTCCGGTTAAGGTCAAGGTTGCCAACTACTCTACAAGGGCGCGCAAAACAAGATTGACCATCTCTCTCAACGGCGAAAGAAAACTCGATCGTGAAGTTGAGATCGAGGCCGGTCTCGAGAAAGAAACCATAGTTGAGGTGACTTTCAGCGCCACCGGCATGAATCACCTGACGGCAAGCCTGCCGGCCGATGCCCTGCCCGGCGATGATGAGCGCCATCTGGCCGTAAGGGTCTTTGAGCCCTGCAAAATTCTGGTGATAAAACCAGACAACAAACCCGGTCAGCCCGAAAATCGTGAAGATATATTTGTCAGATTCGCGCTTAATCCACTTAATCGAAGTAAAGAGAATAATTTTGTCGTTGAATCACGTGGCAGCGGCGAAGTTAACAACCTTGACCTCAAAAACTATGCAGCGCTGGTGATGATTAATCAACACCACCTTGAAGCACCCTTTGTAAAAAAGGTTTCAGATTATCTACTGGCCGGCGGCAACCTGATTACTTTCCTCGGTGACCGTGCCGAGCCTGAATGGTATAACAAAAACCTTATCGACGATCTTGGCGGCGGCTATCTTCTGCCGGCACGCATATTCAAGCGGGTGGGCAATGCCGTCAGCAGATCGGTCGGTTACCAGCTCACCGACCTCGATGCCGGCCACCCGGCCTTCAGTATTTTTGCCCGCGATGGCAATGGCGACCCCGGCCGGGCCCAGATTTTCGAATTCTTTCAGGTGCGGCCCAACCCGGCTGCTCTGCTGTTAAGCCGTCTCAGCCACGGTCTGCCCGGGATCATCGAAGAAAAACGTGGGCGTGGCCGCTCGATGCTGGTTACTTTTTCGGCCGATACCAGCTGGACAAACTGGCCTGTCAGGCCGACCTGGCTGCCATTTCTGCATCAGACACTCGTGTCGATGATCACCGCCGGCGATCTGAGTATTGGCACCATCAGGCCCGGAATGCCTGTATCAGCAACCATCAGTGCCGAAGCCAACGATAAAATTGTGCTCAAAATGCCTGATGGCGCAGAAAAATCAGTATCAACCCAGTCTTCTGCCCAGGGCCTGATTCATTTTACCACCCGCGATACCGATCTTAGCGGCTATTACGAAATTCGCAACGCCGGTGGCAAAAAACTTGTCGGCGCGTTTGCCGTGAATCCGCCCCCCGAAGAAAGCCGCCTTGACCGCATCAATCTAAGAAAAATTCCGCGCTTTATACCGCTGGCACATGACCCGGGGCGAGGGCCAAGCGTCAAAGAAAAAGTTTCGCTGCTGCGTGACGGTTACGACCTGGGCGCTGCAGCCTTGCTGTTACTTGTTCTGCTGGCCGTTATTGAAAGCTGGGCCGCGAACCGGCCCGCCGACCGTAAAAATGAAAGTTGAATTTGCTGCTTCTTTAGTGCGCCTGCACTCTCAAAAGGTTCTTATGTCCCGGAGGGCTAAAAGCGAGAGTGTGGTTATAGCTATGTCATTCCCGCGAAAGCGGGCTTGTGGCTGTGGCTATGTCATTCCCGCGAAAGCGGGAATCTAGCCGTAAGAAATAGATTCCCGCTTTCGCGGGAATGACGGAGAAGAACGCGCAGGACGGAGAAGAACGCGCAGGACGGAGAAGAACGCGCGGACGGAGAAGAACGCGCGGACAGAAGAAGAATGCGGGACGGAAAAAAGCTTGAATGACCGTGAAGCATCTTGAAAAGTCAGAAAAGCTGTAGAAGGTGAACTGAATGTTCTTGCTAAAATTATTAGGTTTCAACCCGGGGCCGATTCGCGCCATCGAATCAGCAGGAATTCACCTTGGCTGGGGCTGGGCCGGTTTGATTCTGTTACTGCTGGCGCTGGTGCCGCTCATCTGGTGGTCTTATCGCTGTGAAGGAAAAAATGTCGCTAGTAAACAGCGACGACTCCTTCTGGGCCTGCGTCTAACCTGGGTGGTGCTGCTGGCTGTGCTGCTGACCGGGCCGGTTTTGATAATTTCCGGCTGGATACCCCAGAAAAACCGGTTGGCGGTTATGATTGATACTTCGCGCAGTATGAGTATCAAGTCTCAGGGTGAAACACGCCTCGAGCGGGTTAAAAAGTTGTTTGCCCGAGGATTCATCGGCAAAATCGAAGAGAAGACGGGCATTTTCCCCGAAGTTTTTAGTTTTGCCGATAACGTTTCACCGGTTTCGCGCCAGGAAATCGAACAGTTCAATTTTTTGCCGGAAGGCAACCAGACCGATATCAGCGGCGCGCTGCGCAACGTCATGGGAAATCTCGGCGAAGGCAGCCTGCTTGGCGTTATCATGCTGACTGATGGTGTTAATACCACCGGCGAAAACCCGCTTACAGCACTCAGCAATATGCGCACTCCGGTTTACATGGTTGCTCCGGGGGCTGATGGTGAATCGCCAGATATGGCACTGCATCTGCCCAAACCTCCGGCGCTTGGCTATCTCAACTCAAGCCTCAGGGTAAGGGGCGAGGTCAGTTTGCATCGCCTGGCCACTTCTGCGGTTGAGGTAACCATCACCCGTGACGGCGAGCCGTTTGCCACCACCACCGCCAGTTTTGCCTCTGACAGCGTGCGTGCTCCATTCGCTTTTAACATACCCTGTGACAGCGAAGGAAACTTTCGTTTTGAGCTCAGTATTCCAGGGGTGGCTGATGAACTGACTGCCGACAATAATACCGCCGGTTTTCTGTTAAAAGTTGTCAGAGAACGCCTGAATGTTCTCGCTGTCAGTGGTCGCCCGACCTGGGATATGAAATTCATCGGCAACGCTCTGTCAACTGATCCGAATGCCAAACTCACCCATTGGGCCAGGGTTCGAGATGACCGCTGGGTGTGTGCCCGTGATTTTATGCCCGAAAAATCGGTCAGCAGTCTGTCGTTGGTTGAAGACCTCAAAAATGCCGATGTAGTCGTTTTGAACGGCGTGCCGCACCAGTTTTTGCGGCCGGTTGAAGAAGAATTGATCAAAAGACTTGAAGCTGGAAGCATTGGTCTGCTGCTTCTGCCTTCGACAAGCTCATTTGCTGAACTCGGCTTTAGCGGAACAGCTCTCGAAAAAGTCATGCCGGTGCAGATGGGCAGGGAACTGTGGCGTGGCAACCCCGGCAACATGGTGCTGCCCGCAATGGAAACAGCTTATAACTTTTTGCGCCTGGTTGACGACCCGGTCGAAAATCTTGAATTTTTTGCCTCGCTGCCCAAATTCGATGGCCTTTATGAGTATGGGTCAGTGAAGCCTGGTGCCGAGATTCTGGTTAACTCGACCGTCAGGGGTGGCAATGATATGCTGCCGTTCATGCTGCAGAGTCGAAGCGGGCAGGGGCATGTAATAATGATCACCGGTGCGCCGCTCTGGCCGGCCGGCTTCAGGCTGGTCCCTGGCGATTGAGGGTTTGCGCCTTTCGCGGCCATGATGGTCAATATGTGCAAATGGCTGGCAAACCGCAGAGAAGACGCACAGATAAGTCTCGAAATGCCATCTTCGCGTGGTTATGTCGGGCAGGCGGCCAATATACGTGTCTGGGTGCTCGATAGCCGAAACCAGCTGCAGGCAAATGCCCAGGTGATGGTAACGGTGCGTGACGAAAAAGACAGTTCCGTAAGTATTCCGTGTATCGAAACTTCTGAACGTGGTTGCTACGAAGCTGCTTTTGTGCCGGCTCTCAGGGGTCTGCACAAGGTTGAAGCCGAAGCCAGGTTTCAGGGCCGTGAACTCGGCAGAACCACCGGTGAGATGCTCGTCGAAACGCCAACCGCTGAATTTGACGAGCCGGTTATTCGTGAGGCCATGCTGCGCCAGATCGCCAGCGAAACCGGTGGCCTGTTTGTAACCGATGCCGGGGCCGAAAAAATAATTGCCGCCATCGAGACCGCGCCCGGTCAGAAACTCGAAAGCCGCAGTATCGATCTGCGCGACAGCTGGTTGCTGCTGCTGGTTCTTCTCTTGCTTCCCATGATAGAATGGTATCTGCGCCGCACCGGAGGTCTGAGCTGATGAAGCAAACTCCCCACAATTCATACCTTCACCCCCTCTCAGGCATTAGCCCAGTGGCAAGCCACTTTGCGGCCAAATGTCTTTTACTGCTTTCTTCACTGGTGTTTGCAACTGCTTTGCCATCATTGGCAGGTGAATTCGACCGTCTGGTGATCCCAAGGGTTAAATACGATGGCGGCGGCGACTGGTATGTGGGGCCGACCTCGATGCCCAATCTGGTCAAACAGGCTGGCGAACGTATCAAAATGCCGGTTCAGGCTGATAATATCGCCGTTTCGATTTCTGACCCTGAACTATTTCGTTACCCGATGCTGTTTCTGACCGGGCATGGTCAGGTGCGTTTCAAAGATCATGATATCAACACCCTTCTTGTCTACCTCGATAACGGTGGATTCTTATGGGTTAACGACAGCTATGGCCTCGACAAATATATCAGACGCGAGATCAGAAGGCTTTATCCTGATCGTGAATTTGAGCTGTTACCGGCTGATCACCCTATTTTCAGCATGGTTTACGATTTTAAGGAAGGTCTGCCGAAAATTCATGAGCATGACGGCAAACCGCCGGCTGCCTATGCTCTTTTTGACAAGGGCCGAATGAAAATTCTCTATACCTACGAGTCTGATATCGGCGATGGTCTCGAAGATGCCGGTATTCATCGGGATGATACCCCGGAAATCAGAGAAAAGGCCATGCAGATGGCACTTAATATCCTGGTTTACGTGATGATGCAGTGAGGAAATTATGCATAACAATGGCAGACTGAACGAATTCCTCCAGAATTATCCGCAGCTGCAGGCGCGTTTGAATTCGACGCTCAGTGCTTATCGCTCTGGCCGACAGTTGCGCGTCATCATGAAATGCTTTTTCTGGGCCAGTGTTTCGTTCTTCATGACGCT
>JAQUZA010000244.1 GCA_028691595.1 Candidatus Rifleibacteriota bacterium | reverse complement strand
TCGCGAACAGCGCGTCCTGGTGATTCCATCGCTGCCTTTCAACTGGTTCGACCGCCCACCATGCTTCATGCGCTTTATCGGGCTTAAATGGCTTATTAAATGCCTGTATCCAGAGTATTACCAGGGCAATCTGCCAGAGGAAATCAGGCATTTTTTCAGACTTTTTCTTGGGGTTTCAGTCTCTGATACATATGCTGCTATGCTTATAAATCAGCCAGGCAGGCCCTGAAATTACTGAACAGGCGGCAGCAGGTCGGTAACGACCACAAATTCGTCAATCTCTTTAAAAAGCTCACCGATCAGCCTGGGCATAAAAAAGTTATTTTTGAGCTTATTCTGAGCGATAAAACTGCGTTCCTGGTCAGTCATGCGATAAATTGACGGATCTTTATCTCTGAAGAAATTCAACATGGCTCCAAGAAATCTGTCTGTTCTTGCCACGATTTCGGCCGAACTTATCTCTTCACTGAATTCACGGTTCACATGAAGAATGCGGTTGATATTGAACAGCCTGCCGATCATCTGGCGCTGTTTACGTTGGGAGTCGGCCTTTTTAAGCTGCTGCTCATAGCGTTCTGCAACCTTGAGAATACAATTGAAAAAGATGCGGCGCAACTGCCGATAAGACACCCCGGCACGGTGAACGCGGCTTTCAGCAACAAAACGCGTCGGCAGCGGAATATTGGCAATAAAGCTGATGTTGGTCTTGACCCCGGCAATATGGGGCTTAAGGCTCATCATCAGATGCAGAAGATCACGGGCCATTTCAAAATACAGGCGACTGCATCTGGCATAATCATCTGAGCCAGCATCAGAAAACACCTCAAGACTTTTTGCCTGCTGCTGACGATCTTTGAAATCTGCTGAATTAAGCCAGTCCAGACAGGGGTAATATATATGGCCAACCTCGACCAGCAGGTTCTGTGCCCCGATACTGCCAACCCTGACCTCGAGATTTGAACCGGTTGAGTTGAACAGATCTTTTACCAGACGTTCTTTAACCTTGTCGGTAGTCATTGAAAAGCTGGTAAGAACCTCTTTATCACCAGTAAACGAAAGAATTCTCGTGCTCGAAAAAGCCCTGCCCTTGCCAGATTCAGCTTTCCACTCAAACCCGGCGGTGAGTTCATAAAAACCGGGCTTTTTCTCGGTTTTGACCGAAAGAATGAAATTGTCATCAAGAACATGATGCAGATTGGGCAAACTGGCAACGGTAATAGGTGGGTTCGAAAAAAACACCGTCTGTTTATCAGTGACCTGAGTCGAAACGGTATAAGGTTTGCCGGCGGCATCTGCCAGGCCAATAGCCTGCATGCCATGCAGATTCAGCTCAGATTCCTGGTAACAATCTTCCAGAACCTTTTCAATAAGAGACGAGGCCAGGTAATTCTCAGAGTTGAAAGTAGTATCTTTTCTGAATCTGTGCATGGTCTGGAAGAAAATAACCGATGCTGAAACAATGATAAGAAAGCCTATCAAAATTTCGGCCAGCGACATGCCGGCTTTGCTTCGCCAGTTCATTCCACTTCTCCACTGTTTAGAAGTCCGACCTCGAACATGGTCTGAAAATCCCTGTTTTCGGTGGCAAAACTGGCTGTAACGTTAACCGTATTGGCATTTGAGATTAAAAAGCTTATATCTCTCAGGTTTTCGGCAATCACCCGGCTCATTTTGGGGTCAAAACCGGGGCTGCCGATATTGAATTTTTTAACCTCGACCTTGTAATGCATAAGTTTGTATAAATCCTTGCCGGTGCTTTTCGAAAGAGCGGCATCTTTTTCCTGGTAGAGAACCTGAATATTGCCATCAAAATCAGCAAAGAACAAAGCCGGCGATTTTTCACCGATCTCGGGAATAATGAAATCGGTTCCTTCGCGAACCATGCGCACAATACGATTCTGTGAGGTCAAAACCCTTGACTGCATGTTAAGATCTGCCGTTGCACGCTGCTGACTCGAATTTGAATCGCTGAACATCCGAAACACCATCGCCGAAAAAAGCGTCGCCAGACCAACAGCCACAACGACTTCAAGCAGGCTGAACGCCCGTCGCCGGCCTGGCCGCGATTCTGATTCAATTGTTGTCAAAAATGCTTTCACTTGTTGCTTGTCGATCATAGCTCAGACCCCATTAGAAGCCCTCAGCCCGGGTCTTCTTTGACAACAAACTCAACCCGGCGGTTCTTGGCCTGCCCCTCCAGGGTTTCATTGCTGGCAATCGGCTGATTCTGGCCAAACCCCTTCACACTGATTCTATTCGCCGGAATTCCGAGACTGATAAGGTAATCGGCGACGTTCTGGGCTCGTTCGATCGAGAATATCATATTACTCTCAGGGGTGCCGACAACCCCGGTTGTGTGACCACGCAGCTCGATTTTGACATCGGGCCGGTCACCTAGAATCTCTGCCAGAGCTTCTAACAGAACTTTCTGATCAGCATCGAGTTCGGCCACATCGCCGCCGAAGTGCAGCGCTTTGATTACGTGAGCAACTTCGGGTGAGATTTCAGCAAGAAGCTGTTCGATTTCTTTTAAGGGCAAATTAGCGTCTGGAAGGTTCACGGTTGTGGCTGGCGGCCGCTCCTGGCCTGTGGGCCTGACGTTTTCGGGGTCAATGCCAACCTTTTTCAGAGCTTCTTCGATGGTTGACGAGGGCTTAAGATTGTTAGCAATTTCGTTTACTTTGGGAAGGTTGTCTTCGCGATTTTCTATTTTTTTATCAACATATTCGTCAAGATCGTCAGGGTCAGCTGCTGCCAGGGGCGAATTCGAAAAATCCTCATAAAAAATCGGTATGACCAGCTGGGTAAAATCAAGCAGATTCGGGTTGTAGCACAAGCGCCAGTAGAACAGATGCTTTTTATTCTTGTAGGTCACCCGCACTTTGACATTGAACATGAATTCAACGCTATCGTGGTCTTCAACACGAAGATTATAACTGCCGCCGAACAGATCAGCGTTTTTGTTGACCGGCCCGGCCTTAAAAGAGCGATTGCTCCACTGCTTCGACTGAATATCAGCAAGAACCTCAACCAGCGCGGCGTAGGCAACATTAAAAGCCGACTGATAATCGTTCAAATGCTGGTATTTAAGCCTTGTTGATGATTGAAACTGCGTAATGGTGACGATAAACATGCCAACCGCAAGGGTGGCAAAAAGAATCATCGGAAAAACATACCCGCGCTTTTTTGATACGACAAGGCCGTCGTATCTTGTAGTTCCGCCAGGTATCTTTTTTTTTCGGCCGAATATGACAAGACTTTGCAAATTATCTGATTTCACGAAGAAATTGTAACCCGAAATTACCCGATCTTCAACAGTACACAACGAAAAATCTCATAAGAAATGCCCTTGGCCTTCAGGCCACAGGCTTAAAGCACCAGAATGGCTACCAGGAATAGTAAGGTTCCGGGCTCTGAAGACCACGCTGCAGCGTCGGAGAAACGATTCCCTTGTCATCTGTCCAGGGTGTGGGCTGAGTCGTGGTCATTCCCTCTGAATCAAGTGCCTTTTCAAGCTGACAACCATCGAATAACGCGGTATCGCCAGAATCGCCATTTTTGACAGAAATTTCATAGGTGAAGCTTCCAAGGGCCGGGCTATTGCTTGAACTGAAGGGCATGCTCACGCGAAACCATCTGGAAAGATTCTGATTCAACCTGGTACCGCTGATTGTAAGTGTATGGGTTGCCAGAGGGGCCAATGAATCGTCAAAACGCCATTCCCTGACCGTTAATTTGACTTCAAATAGATCATTCACCGTTTCAGTTGCGCACACAAAGGCGCTGAAAATGTAATCTTCGGCAGGAACCACACTGTTGGGCTTTTCATTGTTCGTGATCGTCTGCACCACCGAATCAATAATGCTCGAGACAGATGATTCAACAATAAACGTGATGTTCATGGTCGAAGTGGTTTCTGTGGGAAAATCGTTATCAGTGAGGGTCAATGTCCCGGCATAATTTCCTGGCGGCACAATGTTATCGATAATCAACGAAACAGAAGCAGCAACGCTGGTTTCAGCCGTGAGAAAACTTGATGGAATAACCACAGTTGCTGATGCCGCAGGAATGGTGAAAATCGGGCCGGTAAAATCGGAAAAAGTAAAAAACAGGTTTGAATCATTCAACCCGGCATTCTCAACCAGAAATTCGCCAAGATAAGTTGCTCCGGCAGGCAAATTGCCCATATCAAGACTGGCTGGCAGATTCAAATCGGCTGGCGGAACAGTTATGTCGAGCAGAATATCAGTTGAGGCAACCGTATGGTCAAGATCAACCGCATGCTGATAACCCCTATAATGCCCGGCAGGAAGGTTTGCAAGCACTTCAACAGTGGCGGTAGCATCGACCTGGGCAAAAGCACCAAGCACTATGCCAGCAGCCGGGTTAAATGTTATTTTTGCGAGCGGCAAAATGTTGATGCCCATGGTGAGATCATGTTTCTGAAAAACTATATTGGTCATGGTATTGTTGCATAAACTCTGCAGTTTAAACGGTAGATCACCCGACTCGCCTCTGGGGATAACCTTGTTCAAAGCCCCCGGGTTTGCAACCAGTTCGTAAGACAAAACCCCTCCCGAAGTAATGGTGACGCTGACGTTGAAAGTATCAGCCGGGTCAATACCCACATCATAAGCGGAATTATTGTTAACGTCCTCGTAGATGGTTTGAATGCCCGAATAAACGCCTGATGGCAAGGCCGCATCTGTCGAAAAATAGAGCCCGACCTCTCTAGTTACACCCGGGTTCAGGTTTGGAGGCGAAATAATCGCTGAGCTGAAAACAAAAGCACTGGTCGGAATTGAATCTGGCCCCATCAACGCCGCCGGGTGAATTCTGGTGTTCGACAGGGGCACAGTACCGGTATTTCTGACGGTAAACTTCATTTCTGAAGAATCAGCTCCCTTCTCAACAACACCAAAATTGAGCTCGTCCTCTAATACCACGAGTTCCTTTTTGCCGATCGAAAGCTTGACCTGCATGGTATCAACCGCCTCATCAGGGTCAACAACTCCATCGTTGTCGCTGTCTTCCCAGAAAAGAATGCTACCGGTAAAATTACTGGTTGGGGTCGAAAAGGTTGTAATTACCGTAAATAGTGCACTCTCAGTCATAATTCCGCTGCTTGGTATTGCCCATGGGGTTTCGGGCAGGGTCACAGAAAGACTCGAAACCGGGATAACATTACCGCCGTCTACCATCTCTGAAACGATGTATTTAATCTTTGTAAGATCGATGTTGCCGAGATTTGTGCCGGTGAAAGCCCCAGAAACAGTCTCGCCCTTGTTTGCCGAACCAAGATCGAGAATGGCAGGGTCAATTTTCAAAACCGCCCTTGAAAGAACTTCAACTTCAAGATCCAGCGTATCTGCAATCTCGACCCCATCGCGGATGTCGTTGTTGTTGTCATCCTGGTAAACCATCAGAGAACCTGCGTAGATACCTGGCGCGAAATTATAGGGTACTGTGACATAAAGCGACGGCCCG
>JAQUZA010000243.1 GCA_028691595.1 Candidatus Rifleibacteriota bacterium | reverse complement strand
GCCGCCTGGCGAGTTGATTTCAACGAGTATGGCTTTGATTGCTTTGCGTTTGCGGGCGGCTTCAAGGTCTTTTTTGACGTTTTCGAGAGGGTCTTTAACCGCTTTGAAAGGCATTGAATCTTCTTCTTCGCGTTCCTGAATCACCCCTCTGATTCTTACCAGCAGTATTTCTTCTGCGGCATCATTGTCACCTTCGACAAATTCAACTCTGATGGCCTTTTTGTTCTGATTGCCCCCAAAAAGGCCAAGAAAACCCTGGGCAGAGGCGCTTGCAGCGCCGAATAGGCTTAAAATAACGGCGGTGAGAAATAATTTTTTCATGTTTGTCTCCTGTTATGATTTTGGTTGTGGGGCAAGTTGCCAGCGGTTAAGCCCGATTCGGTCGGGGCAACCATCTGAAGCGGCTTTGCAAATGGGGCAGCGCAGACATTTCTGCCATGGTAGCAGCCCGCTGTCGATCTGGCCACCAAGCCAGAGAGGTTCGCGGTTAAGAGTTCGCCCCAGGGCCACGAAATCAGCGCCACCCTTTTTCATGCGGTTAATGGCAATCTCAGGGGTGCTGACCTTGCCCGAAAGAACTGTCAGCAAACCAGTCTCGTTGCGAAAAATATGCGTGTCTTCAGAAAATGGGGCATCGGGGGCAGTTTTATCGAGCGAGGGGTGCAAAAGTTGAGCATTACCGACTTTCAGCCCTTCGGTAAGGTGAAAGATGTCTATGCCTTCACTCTTTAAAATTTGCGCGGCCTTAATTGCCGTGCTCAAACAAAAGCCTCCAGGTAGCAGATCGCGCAGCGACAGCCTGACAAGAAGCATCAGGTCAGGAACAGCTTTTTTTACTGCTCTGACTATCTGCTGCAGCAAAAGAACGCCGCCATTATAGTCAGTCGAATAATCGTCACGGCGATGGTTCAGCAGTGGAGAAAAAAATTGCTGTGGCAGACTGCCTTCGGCCGCCTGAATTTCGATTCCGGAAAACCCGGCGTTCCAGGCAATTCTTGCCGCCTCAGAATAGTCATTCACGATCTGGGCGAATTTGTCTTTTTTTATTTCATGGATGCGGGCGTTGAGTTTGCGGTGTTCAATTGCCGAGGGGCCGGCAACGATCTGGTCTGGCCCGGGTATTGAATTGATTCCGCCGTGAAAAAGTTGCGCGACAGGAACAGCACCGCGACTTCGGATTTTTTCAACCAGCCGCGAAAGGCCATTAATCATGGCGCTCGAATGAATGCCAAGCTGCTTCAGCCATGCCCGGCCTTCTAAAGATACTGCCGCTGCTTCGACTATGACCATACCTGCGTCTGTGTCGGCCAGGTTATAATAGTAATCGAGCATCTGTGTTTGAACCTGCCCGTCAGGCCCGGCCAGATAACTCGGGGGCGGGGCAGCAATGACGCGGTTTTTAAAATCACGATTTTTTAGGCTTACTGGCGAAAACAGGCTTGTAATCATAGCTGTGATGATACTGCCTCTGACCCCCACCGGTCAAGCCGCCATATAATAAGTGCTAAAACTGGTGTTCTGTGATAGATTGATGCCATTATGAACAGCATTCCAGAATTTCCACAACAGACTGAAATTACGGCAGAACATTACGATATCGTTAAAAGAGCATTGCTCGCACAAGATATCAAATCTGCAGATTACTCATTTTATTATCTTACCGGCTGGTTTTATAATCGCCCGGCCCGCATCAGCAGAATAGGCGATCGCCTGGTCATGGATGTCGAAGGCAAGCAGGGCGGGCATATTTTTCTTGGCCCTTTTGGCAGTGGTCCGGTTAAACCGGCCGTCGAAAAGCTGCTGCACCATGCCGAAAAAGATTTTGGTGAAGAGCGGGTGCTGCGCTTTCTTCCTTCAAGCCTGGCAGAAGCCATAAGCAGTGAGCTAACACCGGTTCGCAGCGAAGAACATCGTGATTACTTTGATTATCTTTACTGGCGTGAAGAATTGGCAGATCTGTCGGGCGGAAAATTTGCCAAACGCCGTAATCAGCTGAATAAATTTCAGAGAGAGAATAACGCCGAAATTATCATTCTCAAAGAAGAAGACCACGAGCATATTCTTCACTGCCTTGATCGCTGGTATGAGAAATACGGCGACGAAGACAACTTTCTCGAACTCGAACGCCAGTCAGTGAAAAGAATGTTGCCGAACCTCTGGAAACTTGGCGGCATGGGCATCAGGGTTAAGATTCAAGACAATATGTGCGGCTTGAGCTGGGCGGTGCCAATTACCGATGAAACATGGCTGGTGCCGGTCGAAAAAGCTCCGCGCGAGGTCAAGGGCATGTATCAGTATGTTAACTGGGCCCTTGCCAACAGCCTGCCTGCCCACGTAAAAATACTCAATCGTGAAGCCGATCTTGGCATCGAGGGTTTGCGCACCGCTAAAGAACGCTACAGCCCGTTGGGTTTTGAAAAAAAAGTTACCTTCTGGTTTTAAGCCTGCCCGCTTCTTGCCGCCGTGGCAAAGTCTTTGTTGAAGCGGGGGGTAGAACGTCTAAGTTATTGAGAGAAATCTGCCGATAGTAGTAGTAAGGTTCAGCAGAAAAGAGATAACTATGACTATCAGAAGGCAGACAGTTCTTGTTTGGCGCTGGTTTCAGATCGTTCTTTTCTATGTTCTGGCGGCGGTTTTTCTTTCCGGATGTGCCGCAGAATCCCCTAATCCCCTGGCAGTTGAGAATTTGAATGGGGCACCCCCAAAACAGGAAGGCTATTCGATTCAACTCGATTGCAGCGGCATTTTAAATGGGGCATTTTTTCCGGGCGGTAATATTCCCTCTTCACCCTATGCGCACCCTGTGAACTTTTCGGGAAAATGGAGCATGAAGCACATGGACCGAAGCCAATGGTACATGGCAACCTGCGCCGAAGCGGGTGCGAGAATAGACGTGGTTGCCACCATGAGCAGGGTCGTCTTTGACTTCTGGGATTACGAATTTTACGCTAACCCGGGCAAGGTAACCTTTTTAATCGACGACAGAAAATTAGGAACATTCGATCTTGCCCGACCGGGTGCAGATGGCCTGAAATTTCTCAACTACCAGATAGCCACCCAGAAAAACACGGTTGCCACAGTTTCAATGATTCTTGAGTCGGGCAGAGTTACGGTAACCGGGTTTCTTATCAACACGTTCGACAAAAATTTCCCTTATTGAGACAGAATCTGGCACTCACAGCCAGATCAGCCCCCACCCACCATCAGCATCAGCTCAAGTTTATCGCCGTTTTTTAGGGTTTCGCTGTGTGGGCAGCGACTGCCGTTGCGGACAACCTGGATAAAGTTCAAGTGCCCGGGGTCAAAGTGCAGGGTTTCAAGAAAACTTTTAATTGTCAGCTTCTCTTTTACTTCAAATTCCTGTTCTTTTTTGTAGGGGCCGGTATTGATGGCACCGACGAATTCAACTTTGATCTTCATCTGAAGCTCCTTTTGTTGTTTCAAGCCCTGCAGCCTGGGCAGCCGGGTGTCCGTTCCATGGGGATGCGGTGACATTGAAGGTGCCAGGCATCGAAACAGAGCACGTCTCTTTCGATATGTTTTTCGACAATGAAGCGTAAAGCCATTGAAACGCTTATAGAGGCGATGATTGTGACGATTGAGCCAATTATACCAGAATTATGAACGGCAGGAAAATCGTCGACCAGTTCGTTTTCGGGTATCAGGCAGCGAAGACAGGCTGTATCAAAGGGCATGACAAACATCGATTGCCCCGAAGCAGCGGTAACTCCTGAATAAATCCATGGGATGCCTGATTTAAGAGCCTGTTCATTGATCATAAACCTGGTAGCAAAGTTGTCGGTGCAATCTAGAAGAAGGTCGCAATTGCCCAGCAGTTCGCCAAAGTTTGTTGGTTCAAGGCGCTCTACAAAAGCTTCAATCTGAATTTCGGAATTGATTTTCGCCAGCTTTTCGGCAGCTTTCTGGGCCTTGGCAGCGCCAAGGTCGCCCTCGTCAAAAAGCATCTGACGCTGCAGATTCGAAAGTTCAACCCGGTCGTTATCGATAAGAACCAGCGAGCCAATGCCGGCGCGCGCGCATAAACTCGCCATATTGGTGCCAAGGGCACCGACTCCGATTATGCCGACCCGGCTTTTTGCGAGCTTTCTCTGGCCGGCGTTTCCGATTGGTTCGAACAGAACCTGCTTCTCATAGCGTTCAAACTGCCGCATCAGATCACATTGATGGTTTCATCGCCGACCGTTACGGTCATGCCTTTGCGAACCTTGCGTCGCTTGCGTAATTCAAGCTCGCCATCGACATACACCAGGTTGTTTTCGACGAGCAGTTTGGCCTGCCCGCCGGTTTCGCTGATGCCCATAAATTTCAGGAGCTTGATCAGTTCAATGTAATCTTCGGTCAATTCAAATGTCTGGGCCGGTTTTTTGTTATTCATCTTCTATTATCTTTTCGTCAGGCTTTGCGCCAATTTTATTGAGAATCTTCTGCAGAATCTGAACTTTGTAAAGTTTCCACTTCATGTCACGAAATTCTTTGTCGTTACCTCCAGAAAGAAAACCAATCGGAATTTCAAAGCCGCCGGCCGATTTTTTGCCGCCGCCAAAGTAACGACCATTAGGGTCTTTGCCGAATACTTCTTTTAAGAATTCGTCAGGGTCGATGGTAATACGTGAGGTTCGCATCGAGCCTACGATTATTTCTTCCTGATCGCTCGGAGAAATCACCCCGAAAACAATTGCCGTATGAATGTTTTCTTCGGTGAGAAGAAAATCTGCTGCCTGCGGAATGGCATCGCGGTCTTCGCAACGAACATAGCCTATGCCGGCAATCGAATAGCTTTCTTTGATAGTGCGACTGGCCAGGGCCTCTTGAATTACCTGCATCGTTTGTCGTGATCTGGCCTGACTTGAAATCTGGGCGAGAAGATCACTGTCGACAAAGTTACTGAGAAAGGAGGCGGCACGAAAATCTTCGGCACTGGCCCTGATGAACCCGCAGGTATCGGTTTTCAGGCCATGCATAAGAGCTGTGGCAACCATGACATGCTCTTTGTTTGAGCGCTGCAGGGTTATAAGCTCTTCACGAAAGTAGTCGGCAAAAATTGTGGCAGTTGCACCGACTTTGCGAATGTCGACAAATTTTGGTTTCAGGCGTTTCTGAATCTCATGGTGGTCGACGACAATGAGTTCGGGAATTTTGAGCGCCTGCAGGGCATCAACGATCGGGCCGGCAGTGGTGCCTTGATTGTCGACAAATACTGAGGCGTTGTATTGCGTAAGGTCGAAACCTGGCTCCCAACGGCGCATTTCGATACCCAGAAGCTTGACCAGGGCAATGTTTTCAGGATGACTTATCTGCCCGGCATAAAGAATATCGACGTGAATACCAAAATGTTCCGATATTATGCGATGTGCAAGACCAGTCGAAATAGCGTCAGGATCAGGGTAATTCTGAATGACGATGAGATGCCTCTGGCCCCGGCAGCTTTCAAGAAGTGCCTGAAGCTCATCACGCTTTTTCCGCCAGGCACTGTTGTCTTCGA
>JAQUZA010000242.1 GCA_028691595.1 Candidatus Rifleibacteriota bacterium | reverse complement strand
CGACATTTTCATCTTCAACAATTGAAGCTTCAGCTGCGACGGTCAAATCTCCTTCGGTTGGTGCAACCACGGCAATATGGAACTCGCCACCATCATCGTTCTGGTGGTTGAAGACCTCCATACCGATGACTTCGTCATTCTTGTCTCTGAAAGTTATCGCCTTAACGCCGCGGGCCGCTCGACCCATGACCCTGACTTCACTTTCGGGGAAACGTATTGCGTAGCCGTTGCGGGTTGCGATAACAACCTGTTCGCCGCCATGAATGGGCTTAACTGCGATCAGTTCATCGTTTTCATCAAGTTTGAGGGCGATGATGCCTCTTGCCATTGGCCTTGAGAAGGCCGACAGCATAACCATCTTAGAAACGCCACGTCTGGTAACCATGAATACGCGCCGTTCGCCATCAAACTTTTTGATGGGCATGATCGCCGTCAGAGTTTCGTTTTCTTCAAATTGAAGCAGGTTAACCATGGCGCGCCCACTTGCCTGTCGACCACCCTCAGGTATCTGGTAGCCTTTGATCCAGTGAACCTTGCCTATTGAGGTAAAGACGAGAAGATACGAATGGGTTGTGGCGAGGAACATGTGTTCGACCACATCCTCATCTTTAACCCCCATGACATTGCTGCCCTTACTGCCGCGGCTGATCTGCCTGAAAACGCCTGGTGACATGCGTTTGACGTAACCGTTTTTGGTAAGGGTAATGATAATATCTTCTTCCTGCATCAGATCTTCGACATTGAGCTTTTCAGCGGTCGACTGGGTGATCTGGGTACGGCGCACATCGCCGAACCTGGCTCTGATATCAAGTAACTCTTCTTTGATGATTTCTCTGACCTTCTCGTCAGATTCGAGAATACCTTTGAGCTTCTGAATCAATGCCAGAGTGTCGTGGTATTCGGCGATAATCTTATCGCGTTCGAGGCCGGTCAGTCGTTGCAGGCGCATTTCCAGAATCGCCTGTGACTGACGGTCAGAAAGCATGAAGGTGTCCATGAGACCCTGTTTAGCTTCAACCGGATCTTTAGCAGACTTGATCAATGCGATTACCGCATCGAGATTATCAAGAGCTATGGTCAAACCTTCAAGAATGTGAGCCTTTTCTTCGGCCTTGCGCAGCTGAAATATCGTTCTACGCCTGATAACCTCGCGGCAATGACTGATGTAGTATTCCATCATCTGCTTGAGGTTGAGAACCAGCGGGCGGTTTTCTACGAGAACAAGATTGATAACGCCGAAGCTGGTCTGCATCTGAGTATGTTTATACAACTGATTGAGAATTACATCAGTGTTAACACCTTTGCGTAGTTCAATGCAGACACGCATGCCTTCGCGGCTCGATTCGTCGCGCAGATCTGTAATACCATCGATCTTTTTATCTTTAATCAGGTCGGCAATCGATTTAACCAGTCTGGCTTTGTTGACCTGATACGGCAGTTCTTTAACAACAATGCGATCGCGGCCCTTGTTGAAGTCTTCAATTTCAACGACTGAGCGCACCATGATACTGCCACGGCCGGTTTTAAATGCCGACTCGATGCCATCGGTTCCCATGATGATGCCGCCGGTCGGAAAATCAGGGCCGGGAATGTACTGCATCAGTTCTTCAATTGTCACATCGGGGTTGGCGATGAGCTGAATCAGACCATCGATTACCTCTGAAAGGTTATGAGACGGCATGTTGGTAGCCATACCAACGGCGATACCAGACGAACCATTAACCAGCAGATTGGGAAACTTGCTCGGCAGAACGATTGGTTCATTGAGAGAACCATCGAAGTTGGGCATCCATTCGACGGTTTCCATTTCGATATCTTTGAGAAGCTCTTCGGCAAGGGCTTCAAGGCGGGCTTCAGTATAACGCATCGCCGCCGCTTCATCGCCGTCAATTGAACCGAAGTTCCCGTGACCGTTAATCAGCGGGTAGCGCAGACTGAAATCCTGGGCCATACGCACCAGGGTGTCATAAACAGCAGAATCGCCGTGGGGGTGATACTTGCCCAGGACTTCCCCGACGGTGCGGGCTGACTTAACAAAAGCCTTTTTGCTGGTGATGCCCTGGTCGTACATTGCATACAAAACACGGCGATGAACCGGTTTTAAACCATCTCTGACATCTGGAAGGGCGCGCCCGACGATAACGCTCATGGCGTAATCGATATAGGACGACTTCATATCGTCTTCGATGTTGATGTTTCTTATGCCTGTCGGCGGGGGTGGTGGTGGCGGAGGGACATTAATGCCGCCATTCTCTTCGACAGGATTATTTTCGTTGTTATTATCCATTATGAATCAGCCCCTTATTTAAATGTCCAGGTTTTTAACCTGTTTGGCATACATGGTTATGAAATCACGGCGTGGTTCGACCTTGTCGCCCATCAGCACCGAGAAAATGCGATCAGCTTCGGTTTCGTCATCGGCCCGGACCTTTTTAAGAATGCGGGTTTCAGGGTTCATGGTGGTTTCCCAGAGCTGTTCGGGGTTCATTTCACCCAGACCTTTGTAGCGCTGCAAAACAACTTTGTCCATGCCGCCGAATTCTTTTTCGACGATGGTATCTTTTTCTTCATCGCTGTAAGCATACTTTTCGACCTTGCCCTTTTTCAGCTTATAAAGCGGTGGCTGGGCAATGTAGAGGTAGCCTTTGCTTATCAGCTCGGGCATATATCTGAAAAAGAAGGTAAGCAGCAGAGTTCTGATGTGAGCGCCGTCAACATCGGCGTCTGTCATGATTACCAGTTTGTGATAGCGGGTTTTAGCAATATCAAAATGTTCTGCACCGACATTGGTGCCGATGGCATTGATCATATCCTGAATGATTTCACTGCCAATAACCCTTTCAAGACGGGTTTTCTCGACATTCAGAATTTTACCGCGCAACGGCAGAATTGCCTGGGTGCGTCGATCACGGCCCTGCTTGGCAGAACCACCCGCTGAATTACCTTCGACGATGAACAGTTCACATTTGGCCGGGTCACGTTCAGAGCAGTCTGCGAGCTTGCCGGGAAGCGAGCCACCCTCGAGGGCGGTTTTGCGCCTGGTTAGTTCGCGGGCCTTCTGGGCAGCCAGCCTTGCTTTCATCGAAGTAAGGATTTTATCCATCAGCGGCCTGGCCATTCCAGGGTTCTGTTCGAAAAAGTCATAAAGAACATCGCTGACAACCTGGTCAACCACAGCTCTTACCTCAGGGTTGCCGAGCTTGCCCTTGGTCTGACCTTCAAATTGAGGCTCAGGAACACGAATAGACAGCACGCCGATCAGACCCTCGCGGGTGTCTTCGGTAGTAAGCTTGATTTCGCCACCTTTATTCTTTTCTTTGCCAAGCAGATCAGGATTTTCTTTGAGGTAGCGATTAAAAACCTTGGTAAGGGCACTGCGGTAACCTATAACATGCGTGCCACCATCGATGGTGCTGATATTGTTAACAAAGGCATAAAACTGCTCAGCATAGCCATCGTTGTAAGACATGGCAACATCGATCTCGATGCCATCTTTCTCGCGGGAAAAACTGATAACTTCGCGGAAAATCGGGTTTTTTGTTTCGTTGAGAAATTCGATAAAACTGGCGATACCACCGACATACTCGAACAAATGACACTTCAGGGTTGATTTCTGGCGCAGAACAATTTTAACGCCTTTGTTCAAAAAGGCAAGTTCGCGCAAACGCTTCGAGAGAATGTCAAAGCTGAATTCAACGCTTTCAAAA
Source organism: Candidatus Rifleibacteriota bacterium (assembly GCA_028691595.1). Classification (GTDB taxonomy): domain Bacteria; phylum Muiribacteriota; class Ozemobacteria; order Ozemobacterales; family Ozemobacteraceae; genus Rifleibacterium. The sequence goes on along the minus strand of JAQUZA010000242.1, from coordinate 1,810 downwards.
ATCTCGGCATCGGGTTTAAATCTGATTTTAGTGCCGGTGCGGTTGGCTCCTTCACTCGAAGTCATAGGGCCGGCAGCTGCACCACGGCGGAACGACTGCTGAAACACACCACCATCGCGCCAGACTGTTACTTCAAGCCACTCAGAAAGAGCGCTGACAACCGAAATACCAACGCCATGCAGACCGCCGCTGTATTTGTAGCTGTTTTTATCAAACTTGCCGCCTGAATGCAGAACGGTCAAAATTACTTCAAGAGCTGATTTGCCAGTGCCCTCGTGAATGTCGACGGGAATACCGCGGCCATCATCGAGAACGGAAATAGACCCGTCCTCATGCATGGTCACGTGAACTGTTGTTGCATGCCCGGCAAGAGCTTCGTCGATACTGTTGTCAACGACTTCCCAGACAAGGTGATGCAAACCGTCAAGCCCGGTGCCGCCGATATACATGCCCGGTCTCTTTCTGACCGCTTCAAGCCCCTCAAGAACCCTGATGTTGCGCGCTGAATATTCAGCGTTGCCGTTGCCATTAGCATGTTCAACGGGCGTTTCAAAATCTTCGGGCTTTTCCTGCTGCATTACCACAGGATTTTCCTGTTCAGTCATTGCGTCACTCCTTGTATTATCACTCAATAACGATACTGGGAACTCATCTTCCATTCCGGCTTGAGATATTCAGCCTGCTGAAATGGATGACAAATTCCGCGCTGTGCGAGAGCTTCAGGAGACAAAGTCGAACCGAGCCAGCGACCATCGATGGTTTTAATGGCCGCTCTGTATTCGCCGTCTTCTTCGGGGGCCGGCAACAATGCCTTGACCCGCTTGCGAGTATCTTCATCTACGGTCTGCAAATTTATAATCAGCTCGCACTTTTTAAAATCAACAAATTCATTCTGACCAATGTGAATCAACATTCTGGTTCTCCGGGTTTTATGGCTAAAAAATGCAACCATTCAGGGTCAGGCAATTCACAGGTGTGTAAGTAATCAAAATCTACCTTATCTGGCATGCAGCCCGAAAAGAGCATCATTGCTCTGACCATTTCTTTTTTCATACGCACATGGCATTCTTCATCGTAAACAAGAGCCAGATCAACAGCCAGTTCTCTGATAAGAGCAAGGCTGTCATCCAGAAGCTGATTGCGTATTGCTTCAAATTCAATCTTGCCAAGGCCACCGTCAAACTCACTCACTTCCTCAAAAGTCAGCCACGGCATTTCAGAAATCAAAACCCTGGTCTGAAGAAGCTTATCTTCACGGCTTTTATAGACACACATAGCGCAAACCCCGTTATCAGAACGGGTAACTGCGGCACGACACAAAACACAAAGTTTGTAGCCCCGCTCTTCTAGGCCTTTTAAACGCGCATCGAGTTTTTGCTGACAACGACGCAGCTGTTCTGCAAGTTCAGGGTCTTTTAATTCAGCCATAGGAACAATCTTTTCGCTTTGCCACTCGGGCCACGAGGCTTCTTTGACGATTTTTTCAACTTCCGGAGGAATAATTCCCGGTTTCCCGATTATTTCAGAAATTTTCATTTCGGGGAAAAGCTCGTTGAGCTTCTCGATAATTCTGGCCTTGAGAAACACCAGAGTCTGCAACCACTGGCTGTCTGCTACCGCGAGATACAGCTTGCCTTTGATAAGTCTTGTAGGGCATGTCTTGGCAGCGAGCTGCAGACCAACTATGTCTTTCCAGGCGTTGATAAGCTTGCCGAGAACAAGCAGATCACGGGCGGTCAGAACAAAACGCTGCCGGTTGTCAGAAGCGCGATGATTTGCTTCCCGTATGCCGGTCAATGCTTTAACAAGA
>JAQUZA010000241.1 GCA_028691595.1 Candidatus Rifleibacteriota bacterium | reverse complement strand
GGGTTGTTTACATTATCATCATGATTCCGATCAGTTTCCTTAATGCAATTTTCCTTTTCCTGTTCCCGGGCGACAAATCATGAGGAGATCCCATGCCAGTAACTAAACAAGCTAACCAGGCACCTCTGGCGGTGCGCAAAGTCCAGAATGTGCAGATTCTCGATCAGAACGCCGATGACAGCAAAGTCAGGCGCACCCTGGCCTCATTCTGTGGTCTGACCGTCAATGCCTACATGATGTGGATTTTTAAAGCCGCCGAGGGCGTTTCAAGTGAATCACAGCTGTTTTTTCACCTGTTGGCACTGGTAATGCTTGTTGTAACAGTGCGTGAACGAGATGCCAGTTATCTGTTCACTGCATTTGCTCTGTTTTTCGTACCTTACATCGTGCTGGCGGCTGGCCTCAGCTTTTATTCAATTGCCGCCATCGCCTCAGGAATATTGGTTCTTGGCTTTCAGCGCGGCGTGACCTTGCAGAACATTACCTCCGGGGCGGCTGACCTGGCCGAATCACTCAGTCAGGGCAACCTGCGCCGGAGAATTCTGAAAATTTCCGAAGTTGATGTTGACCCTGAACTCCTTCTCGAAAATGATCTTAAAGAATTCACCGATGTTGAAGGTGAATTGATCAAAGTCAGAAAAAGCCATAAAACAGCAAAACCTGCAATGAAAGGTGCTCTACAGAAAATCATCGACCAGGTTGAAGAACTGCAGGTTAAGCATGCCAGGGTTCTTGCCCGTACTGCCGGTCTTGGCAGTTATCTGCAGAATATTGACCGCGAAAAGCTCTCTGCTGAACTTCAAGGCTTCGAAAAGCAACTGGCAGAAGAAAAAGACGAAGTTGCCAAAGCTCAAATTCAGGCAACCGTCGAACAACGCAAAAAAAGATTTTTGAAACTTAATGACCTCGAGACTGGTCTAAATCGTGTGAAGATGCAAAAAATTCAGATGCGTGATCTCTTCGACAGCCTCATGGATCACATGAACAGCCTTAAATTCGCCGATGCCATGAGTCTGCAGGCATCTTCCGATGCAATGGTTAAAGAAGTCGATAGTATCAGAACCGGTCTTGAAGACCTTGAAAAAGGTCTGCTCGAAGCCGAAAAACTCAGTCGCAGCTAGGTGCGACATTTATGACACAGTAAGTTGGTGTATCCCTGCCCATATTCCCGGGCGTTGAATTAGATTCTAACGGAGGAAAATTCTTATGGCTTTTGACAGAAGTTCTAACCCGGCCTTTAAAGACGAGTATTTTCAATCAACGGGTGCCGCCAGTGGCACGATGACCGTTCAGGGCACCATTAACAAAATCGGGTTTCTGATGCTGCTGGTAATCACCGCCGGCAGCTTCACCTGGAAAATGGCACTTGAAGGTGCAGCCAGCATTCAATCAATGATGTATCTCGGTATCTTTGGCGGCCTGATTATGGCGCTGATAACCATTTTTTCTCCGGCCAACGCCCGCTTCACTGCCCCACTGTATGCGGTTTTTGAAGGTCTGGCCCTTGGTGGCATCTCGGCTCTTTTTCATATGGCCTACAAAGGAATTGTTCTTAATGCTGTGGTTTTGACGCTGGCGACCCTTTTCGGTATGCTCTTCCTCTACAAGACAGAGATTGTTAAGCCCACCGAAAAATTCAAAACAGGTGTCATATCAGCAACCATGGGTGTTGCTTTTGCTTACCTGTTTTCAATGATTCTCAGCATGTTCGGCATCTCTTCGCCTATTCATGCTGCGGGCGGCATGGGCATCATTATCAGCCTGGTCGTGGTGGTAATCGCAGCTCTGAACCTTATTCTCGACTTTGACATGATTTTTAAAGGTGCCGCCAACCATGCCCCTGAACACATGGAATGGTATGGTGCCTTCGGTCTGCTGGTGACACTGGTCTGGTTGTATCTAGAGCTTCTCAGACTTCTGTCAATGCTGCAACGCCGTGACTGATGCAACATATTTGTTGTTAAAAAGCCGCCCGGGCAAGTTTGCCGGGCGGCTTTTTTGTGGGTGTTTTTCAGGCTGTCTAACCGAAGAGATACTGGGCGGTAATCCATTCCTGGCCACGGTTGTAGCCGGTCTGTTCGCTGAGTGCGATCAGATAGAGGCGCCAGCGTTGCAGCCAGGTCCAGGCCATCTTTTTGCCGTAAACTTTTTCGAACAGAGGCAAAATGGCCAGGCGATTAAAATAGTAACGGTTAAGCCAGCGTTCGGCTGTTTTTTTATAATGTTCGCCGCTGATTTTCCAGTAATCTTCGACACAAAAGGTTTTCTGACAGATGGTCAGAAGCTCGGCAGAAGGAACCAGTCTCTGGTTTACCACACTGTTGCCGGGAAAATCATCGAGCCCGACTGAATCCTGGTAATAGGCGTATTCAGAGTGCACCAGGTGCTGCAGAAAAAACTTCCCTTCTGGTTTGAGCCAGCTGTGGATCTTTTTATCCCAGGCCGGGAACGAGGCAATAAGGTCAAAGCGTTCGAGGCAGATTACGCGGTCAAATTCGCCGGCAAAGTTGAGATCCTGAAATTCAGCGGCAATAACCTTCACATTGGGCAATTCAAGCTCTTTAAGTCGTTTCTGCAGATGTATTGCCCGGCTTGTGTTTTCGGCAACTGCAGTGATTCTAGCCTGGGGAAACTGTTCTGCCAGCCAGAAAGTCATGGCTCCCCAGCCGCAGCCAATTTCGAGAATATTCATTCCATCACGGATATGCGCACGATCAGCTGACATCCAGAGCATGGTATCTTCAGCATCATCAAGGTCTTCGGCCCCGGTCTGAAAATAGCAGCAGCCGAGATTCAAGCGCTTTCCAAGAAATAGTTCGAAAAATTCGGCTCCCATTTCGATGCCCTCGGTCTCGACATTTGGCTCGAGGCGCAGAGAGGATCCCATTTTAAGTTCTTTGTTTATCTGTCTGAATACTGCGTGCCGGGCCTCAACATCACCGAGAGAAGCACGATCGATGGCCTGAGCACAGAGATGGCGCACCCAGGTTCTCGTGAGGCGCTCCGGAACGATACCTGTTTCAAGTGCTTTGAGAACGAGTTTGGCTGTCAGACCCATACATCCCCCTGTTTCCTTCGATAAGTTCAAAAAGAATCATATAACTGCCCGGCAATTTCTGCAATGAATGATTTTGCCGCTTTAAATTCTGCCTGAATCAGGTTATTATCTTAGCATAATTTATGAGTATTAACACCGAGCGACTTTCGCCATTGCCTCAGAAAAGGGGCTTTACGCTGATAGAACTGATGATCGTCATTGCGATTATCGGTATTCTTGTAACCATGGCATCCTGGAGCTTTTCGAATATCAGAACCCGAATCCGCCGCACCAGTTGTCGCGAAAATCTTCGGGTGATATTGAATGCTGCAATTCAGTGTCAGACCGAAATGGCTGCGGTGGATAACGAAAATCTTACCGTCGACAAGCTCAAAGAACTCGGTTATCTCAGGCATAAGCCGGTCTGCCCCTGTGGCGGCCGTTATTGGATACAAAATGAAAAGGAAAATCTGCGGGTCAGCTGCGTAGAAACCAACAATGGCGACGATCACGGTTACCTGGAATAAAACATGACAACACCGAATATTTTCGAAACCTATCTTAAACAGATCGCCACCCAGCTTAGTCAGAACAATTACCCCACTGCACTCGAGCTTTGCCTTGAAATGCGCAGCCGGCTTCTGGCCAACCCGCCCGTTGACCCGGCAATTTTTGGCTGGCAGCGTTATTACCACTTTCTCTGTATGGTCAGGCTCGACCGCAATTCAGAAGCCCTCGACCTCTTTATGCAGCACGAAGACCACCCCTTTGTGCTTGACCGCACCCAGACGGCCTACATGACCAGTGTCGCCGCCGAACTAGCCTGCGCCGCCGAAAACGCCAGCCTGACGCTCAAACTTTCACGGCTCGCCTGGACAAGCTCTTTTCATGACCCTGAAATTATCGCCAGGGTTCAGAAAGCCCAGAATGCCTGCATATATTTTGAGAGACTGAAGCAGAACCGCTTGAATTTCGGCTTCGCCAGGTTTTTAACCGGTTTTGGCAAGAGCAATGATATTCCGGTTCTCTATGTTCAGGGCCTCGAATGCCTGCTGGCAAATTATCGCCAGTCTTCAAGCCTTACAGTGGCAGCAATTCTTCTAAATAGCCTCGGCGATCTGGCCGGCTACCTTGAAAGACTGCCTGACAATCTTGACAGGCTGCGCCTTGTAGAACTTGTCGATTCGATCAACAAAATACCTGGCACCATAACGGTTTCCGGGCAATTCAACAAAGCTGTGAGCCTGCTCACCGACAACCGCCTTACCGAACTGGCGGCGCTTATCAAGCAATATCCTCAGGTGATCAATGAAAATGACGAAACCGGCCTGACACTTTTATTCAAAGCCATTCAAAACGATAATTTTGCCGCCGTCGAAATGCTGATTGAAAAAGATTCTGATCTGCATCGTTGCGAAGCTGTGCAAGGCGCTTCACCACTTCTGATTGCAGTCAATCTCGGCAACCCCCGCATAGTTAAAGCACTGCTCGATGGTGGTGCCGACCCTGAGATAAAAGGGATCTTCGGGGCGACCCCATTGATCAGAGCGGTTATCGAAGAGCATTACGACGTGCTCGCCCTGCTGCTTGAATATGGTGTGCTTCTCGACCGTCGCGACGACTCAGGCAATACAGCCCTTATGCATGCTGTCGAAGATGGCTCGATCGAGGCAGTGAAAAGCCTGATATCAGCAGGAGCCGATCTTAACATGAAAAATCAGGCCGGCCTGACCCTGCTGCAGATTGCCGAAGACGCAGAAGAACCAGAACTTGTCGAATTTTTTAAACAGCTTAACGGTAATGCCTGACCGCTGGTCTGTTCTGGCTGCCCCCTCAACTTAGGCTATCAATCAGGGCCATCAGTTTCAAAAAATTTACGGGCCATGCCGGCAAGCGCATGAAACTTGCCGCGCATTACCGGCAACTCTGGTAATGACTCAAGAAAATAGCTGCCGTAGCTTTTGCTGACGATGCGGTTATCAAGTATCCAGATGGTGCCCCGGTCGTCCTTTTTACGAATCAGGCGGCCAAAGCCCTGCTTCAGCTTAATCGCCGCCATGGGCAGCTGATAATCACGAAAGGCATTACCACCTTCGGCTTTAATTTTTTCTTTGCGCGCTTCAAGAACCGGGTCATTCGGGGTTGCGAACGGCAGGCGGGTAATTATGAGATTACGCAAAGCCGAACCAGGAATATCAACGCCTTCCCAGAAACTGTCGGTTGCGAATAGAACCGCGTTGCCGTCTTCTTTAAAAAGTTCGAGCAGATGGTGGCGTTCGAGTTCTCCCTGTTTGTAACATTCGAGGCCTTCGGCAGCCAATCGCGGCGATAAATTATTATAAAACTGGTTAAGATGGCCGTAAGAAGTGCATAAAACCAGAGCTCCGCCCCGGGAAGCCCAGATAATGTCAAAAAGCGGCCCGCTGACCTTTTCGGCAAATATCGGGCTGGCCGGGTCAGGAATATCGGTGGGAATAAAAAGCCGGGCCTGCTGCTGGTAGTTAAATGGCGAAGGAAAACGCCCCTCGAT
>JAQUZA010000240.1 GCA_028691595.1 Candidatus Rifleibacteriota bacterium | reverse complement strand
CCTCTTGAAATTATTCTTGAAAATACTGAGCCCCCGCTGGTTTTTGTGCCAGATCAGACGGCCGAACTTTCTCTAGGTCTGCCTTTTGCCGGGGTAGAAGAAGATAGAACCCTTTTTTTTGTTAACAGAGTTTCTGGTAGCAGGCGTTACGTAGCCAACATAATTTTGAACCCTCTTGAAGTTCAAGATTCCAGAATCGAAGACATCATTCCTGACCGTGATGTAATTCCTTTCATGTCTACTGCAGGAATACCGCCTCGCGTTCACAGCCTGGCTGAAAGTCTGGCATCGGGCAGCAAAACTATTTCTCAGAGCGTCAACAGGGCAATGAATTTTATACAAAGGCAATGCTCTTATTCGCTTGAACAGCCAGATTATGGTAATACCGATCCTGTGGATTTTTTTCTTTTTGATTACAAAGCTGGAAGCTGTGAACACTTTGCCTCTGGACTGGTGCTGATTTTACGGGCCATGGGCATTCCTGCCAGGCCTGTTAATGGCTATACCATGGGTGACTGGAATGATGTTGGCAAGTTCTATACCGTCAGACAGGGCCATGCCCACACATGGGTAGAGGTCTTCTTTCCAAATTCAGGCTGGGTTCCTTATGACCCTACTCCGGTATTAGCAGAACGCGAGGTGGACTCCGAGGTTGAACGCTTTTTGCTCACGTTGTGGGAAACCTTTGAAGGATACTGGTTCAGTTATGTGTTCAGCTTCGACAATCGCTCGCAGAGCCTTGGATTTAAAAAAATCTTTTCGGCAATCCGCGACAGATTCGACAGTGTTGCGTCATTGCTGGTTCACAAAGAATACCTGATTATTCTTTTGCTGTTTGTGTTGTTTTTCAGGCGCAAATTCAGATTCATGTTTCGCAATCTGGTCAAGTCTTCAAGCTGGATCCCGCTTTTTTACCTTGAATGGGAAACGCATCTGCCCATCAACAGGAAGCCCTCAGAGACCCCATCTGAGTTTCATCACCGTCTTCTGATGGCTGGCATCGTCGACGAAAAGGATTATGCAAATTTGAAGATTGTTTCAGAGCTGATCAATGAAGCGGTTTTTAAGGCTGGCAGTGATGCCAGAGGCTGTCTTGACAAAGCTTCGGCAATTCTCGGGAGCATCAAGGCCAGATGAGTTTGTTCTCCAGAGATAGTTTCAGCAGATTATCATCGCAGACAAGGGTCTTGCTCAGCTGGCTGATGATTGCTCTGTTGAGTATATCTCCGGGGCTTATTCTAACCTGGGACTGGAACCCATCTGGTGAAGAATCCTGGATAGAAAGACAGATCCTGGATAAATGGAACAAGGAACAAGATGCCTTGTCTGAAAGACTTAATCAGGCTTCTGGTCAGGAATTCTGGTGCCGTGAGTCAGCGCTTAGATTTAAAAAGCTTGTTCAGGCAATGATTTTGCGATCCTATTCTCCCGCTGATGCTTTTTTGAAGGCTCAGGACCTGATCGGCAAATCCTTTGCGAATCTTAAACCTGAATTGATTCACTTTGTTCGAGAAGGCAATGACTGGAAGGTTTTGAGCACCATTAAGACTTCTTCAAATTACATGTTGCGGCAATTGTTCAGGCAGATTGTCGAGCATTTTGCAGAAGGTCGCTCTCAACTGGCAACAAACAGCTGGGAGCAACGCATAAAAAGTATGTTTGGCAAAATGGCCTATGGCGAAATTTTTATGCCTGAAAATAGATTGAAACCTGTCCCGGTAATATTCCAGGGGCATGGTTTCTACCTGACCTGGGATTTACTCTATGAGAATAGCGATGAAAAGTCTGGTGAAAAGATTGCAGGCGGCTTTTTTCTGCTCATTCCAGGCGATTTTTCGCGCAATAATGAGCCTGGCGGGCAAATTATCGCGAACTGGTCTCTGATAAACGATGCCATTTCGGGCTCAGAAAACTGCTGGCCGGCTTTTTATAACTTTCTGGCAACTGATTCAACTGCGATAATTTTGCATGAGTGCCTCGAAAACGACTCAGACCGACGAGCTATTCAGGATTTTTTTTATAGTAATTTTTCTCAGGGTGGAACTCTTAAACAAGGCATGGATTTGCCGGTCGAAAAGGTTGGCAAGGCCTTCAGACTGGGTAACAGAATCGGGCGATTATGTTATTCAGACCCTGTAAGTGGTTTTGCCGCACTTTTGCTGGCAGATATGCCATCGATGCCAGTCAGTCCAAGATTGCTCGTCGCCGGGTGGTATTTCAGGATCATTTTGATTATCTGGCTTCTTTTTGCCATCAGAGCCGCAATTTTTGGCAGATTGCCCGCGATTGGTATTACGGTCAGAGTTTTGTTGTGGTTTCTGGCTTTTGCCTCTTTCCCTGCCGGGCTTACCATCGGTTCTCAGACTGCAAATATGCAGGATTTTAGAGAAGTTAAGGTGGCCGGTCTGCATCGTGAGCTTCATCAGCTTGTTTTGCAGCTGGAGGCTGAAATGGCCGTAGTTTCAAATGAATTTCTTGAAGCAGCGTTAAAAGTCTGGTCAGATAAGACTCTGGCTTCTCGTGCCCGTAATCTTTCTGATGTTCCCGGTGCCGAAAAGGATTTTCTCACTGAGCTTAGCGATGGTTTCAAAAGTAATCACATTGAGCCTTCTGCTCTGGTTCTTGTTGTTCAGGGTGGCTGGTGTTTTACTCTTTTTTCAGAAGAGAGCTCATCTAGATTTCAAAAATCATGCAGAACGCTTTTTGGTTCGTTGCTTGATAGTTATCTCAGGCATGCCGACCCCGATCTTTACAGTGAAGGGCAACCAAAGGGTAAAATTTCAGACCCTGAAAGAAGGCTGCCTTCGGTTTCTTCGCTGACTGATTTTCGTGTTTACCAGAATTTCGCTCTTGTTAAAGAAAAGTTTGAAAGCATCTCAGATGTTTTTTCCGGTAATGATTATTCTTTGAGCTTTATTCATCAGCTTAATATTGATTCACGAGCCCTGGGGGTCTTTATTGCTCTTTTCAACCCGGAAAAAAAATATCTGGACACTCTGAAGGTAAAGTTGCCTGAGCGAGCCTTTGAGTATCTCAGAAAAACGGGTTTCTCACCAGATATCGCGGTATTCAAAACCGAAGGTGCCGGAAATGAACTGATTTTGTCTACTGGAAAAACAGATGGATTCAGAAGGATCACCAGAGCAACCGGTGAAAGAACTGCGTATCTGTATGATCGTGATTATGCGAGTATCATCGTTCCGTCGCAACGCATGCCAGGGTTTGTTTTTGTGGCAAGATTGCCGGCATATCAAATTGAATCTCAGGTTTATTTAGAGCATATTTCGATGCTGGGGTCACTTGTGTTGCTTATTCTCGTGGTTTTAACCGGCTCAGTTCTCGCATCTTTCTGGGTTGGAAAGCCTCTGAGAGATTTTGTGCCTGATCTTGAGTCCATCAGAAATGGCGGAGATCTTGTGGCTCGAGCGGCCTGGAGAGAAGATGAAATTGCTTCAACGGCCTTTTCAATAAGACGTATGGCTGATTGGGTTAAAGAACGCGAAAAAATCAAGAAATTCGTGGCACCTCAGGCCATAAGCCATGTTCTCGCCAGCAATTTTATTAAAGCAGGTGCCGGAACACTCAGGAAAGTAATTGTGCTTGTTTCTGATATTCGCTCATTTACTACAATTTCAGAAGAGCACCCGGCAGAAGAGGTTTTTGATATGGTTAACAGCCATCTCGGGTCTATGTCAGAAATTATTGAAAAATGGGGGGGCGTTATTGATCGTTTTGTTGGCGATGCCGTTTGGGCAATTTTTTACGAAGATGAGCATCCAATGGCGGTTGCGGCGATAGAAGCAGCAATGGAAATGAAACAGGCGCACACTAAAAACCAGCAAGAACGTGCTGCAGCAGGGAAATTTACCGTACGCACCGGAATCGGACTGGCCAGAGGCGAAATTCTTGCAGGAATTATGGGTAACTCCGGGGTCAGGCTTGATTATACAATTGCTGGTAGAACGCTTCAGGAAGCTGAGGATGCCGAAGGAGCCTCAAAAATGTGTCGGCATTCCGGTATTGTCATTTCGCGCAATCTTAAAGACGATCTGCCTGGCTATGTTTTTGAGGAGATCGCGGCCAGTGATGGCCTGTTTGAGGTGGTAAGCTTTGCAGCAGAAAAATAGCAAACCGGTTCTTTTTTATAAATTTCGGGCCACTTCGTTCATATTGCTGCTTGCTGCTGTCGTTGCATTGCTTGTCTGGCGTAGTTTCGCAAGCTATTCAGCTTCCAGTAATGAATATCACGAGGCCGAAGTCAGAAGAAAACTTCTGACCGATCTGAAATATATCCAACGTTCAAATTCAAAAAGTCTGCACATTGGAAATTTCCTGGCAGGCCAGGCCCTAAGCAATGGTAGCACCGATCTTGTTGCGGGTATTTACAGCTCTGATAGATTTCCGGTTAATGATAATGAGAAAGTTAGAGAAGGGGTTGGTATTTTTAAAGATGCATTCAGCTGGGCATTTTTCCCGGCCAATTTGCCGGCGAACAGTCGAGAGGTATTAATCAGGCATGAGATATTAGGCCCCCCCGGAGTTATGGTTCCCGACCAGCAGAAATGGGAGGCGGTAAGACTGCTTGCAACCAGAGGTCTGGCAACTCTTTTTGATTTGAAATTCAGCGAAGAGTCACGGCATGAGGGCGATCAATTTCTGCGCCGCATGCTCGACGACAAAACTCAGAACGAGCAGAACAATTTTATCTGTTCGGCAGTAAGAAATTTTCAACCCTGCTTCATAAATGGCATTCATTACAGGCTTATGTGGTTTCCTGTCTTTAAAGATCGAGCCCGTGAAACTCCCGGTTGGCTGAAAAGTTCGGTGGAAGTCCCTGGCGAGAATTCCCTCGAAGATTTGTCTGCTTTCAGAGGCATTGTTGCAGTTCTCTATGATGAAGATAATTTTCGACTTGCTGCTGGCAGGCGATTTGAACACGCGTTAGTCAAAAATATCGCTCAGACCGGATGCAGTCTGGAAATAGCCAAATCTTCGGCATCAACAGGTGAATCTGGTGACTTCTCAAAGAGCGAGAATGAAATTTATCGGGTTGGTGGGTGGCTCAAGGTTAGAATCGCTCTCGCTGAATTTGGCTATCGCCAGGTTGTGCTTGCCAGAAAAATACCTGCGGAAACGCGCCCGGTTCGCCTGATGCGCAATCTGGTTTTTGTGGCACTTCTTGCCTGGTTGTCGGCAATAGTATATTTCGCAGGCAATCATTTGGTTATGGGAAGAATGGTGCGCGCCGGTTTGCGAACCCAGCTTGCAGCAATAGTTGCAATTTTCCTGTTGCCGGCTTTTCTGCAGGCAATGATAAGTATGGAGCGCTATCTTGATTCTTCAAGAAACTCAGCCCTGCAAAGAATCAGATATGAAGGTGAAGAAGCTCTCGATGCGCTTGATAAGTCGGTAAGGCTTTTTCGCGCCAGGCTTTGCTCTTTCGTCGATGATGAGATTTATCAGGCTGGCCAGTCAGAAAATTCAATCTTGATTAACGGGTCGACTGAAGAGCAGAAATTATGGCTGGTGAAATTTCTCAAAACCTTTCGCGAAGTCGGAATAATAATGAAAAATGCCATTC
>JAQUZA010000239.1 GCA_028691595.1 Candidatus Rifleibacteriota bacterium | reverse complement strand
CCATGGCAAAATGGATTCTGCCCGCGCCATGGCTGATTTTGAGCGCTACATGCTTGGTGAAGGCAGCGATAACATGATGGAACTGAATTATCATGATCGCAAGCGCCTGCACCACTTCAAATACTACACCTGGGTTGAACAGCAGGCCAGAAGCGTTGAAGACCTCAACAACCTCTGGGATCTCGAATTCTGGGAAGACGTTTTCAGTGAAGAAGTTATCAAGCACTGGGACGAAATGATCGTTGAATTCAACGAGCGCACCGGGCTTCTCAAGAACCTGTAATCACCTGCCGGTCTTCGCCAACAGTCGAAAATCGGCTTGAAAATGCAATAAAGTGCAGGGAACGGCCAGCTCCGTTTCCTGCACTTTGTTTGAGCTCTCAGCATGATTTTACAAAAAAAAGCAGACGAACATAATCGTAATCTACCTTACACACTGGCCTTCAGGGTTCCGGTGGCTTTTCGCGATTATCTTGGTTCGTGTCAGCAGAAACTGGCCGGAGTATGTAAATCTTTTGAATCCCCTGAAACGGCGCATATTACCGTAAAATTTCTTGGGTTTTCTTCTGATTTTTTTGATGACAAAAGAGTCATCGAACTTTTACCAGAACTATACAGAATCTGCAGCAGGTATCTGCCCCTCAAAATCTACATGCGGGGGTTCGATGTTTTCAAATATGCCGAAGGGCGTGCCACCGTCATTTTTTTAAAGATTCTACCATGCCAGGCGCTTTGGGCACTTCACAACGAGCTCTGCGACCGGTTCGAAGAATTCGAAATATTTCCGCATGCCGACAGACAAAATTATCAACCGCACATCACTCTGAGCAAAGACCTTAAACCCAATCATGAAGAGCATCTGCAGAAAATTCTTCTACGTTCACGCAAAATGGCCAAACGTCACCTTAAGCTGAACGACCTGGTGGTAATGAGCCCTAACCGTATGTTTCCGGTGCTCGCCGAGATACCGGAACCGCTTATCTGCCCGCCGGCCAGATAGCCCGGGCCAGATAAAGCTTTAATATTTCAGGGTCGGGGTTTTATGAAAACATCCTTATACCCCGATCGAGCCAGGCGATTTTTTCGTTAAGCTCATTCTGGGCATCAGAATCGGTAGATTCTGCCAGGGTTGCCTTCAATCGATCGCGTGTTTTAAGCATATGACCGACAAGTGTCGAAAAATTCGGCATCTTCAGCGGTTTGACCTTTTTCTGTGACCTGATCGAAATTATTTTTGCAAACCCGCCTTCGTCATCGGGTGGTGTAATGAGCAGGTCGACCCGGGCACCCTTTTCAGCACCCGTGAGCTCAGAAGGGCTGAAGACAAATTCACGCCCGGACTTGTCTGCAACTACGATTATCCGTCGTGAATCAATTTTCTCAATCAAACCTTTCAGGCGTTCCATCTGCATTTCAACAACCTCCACATCAATTCGTCAGCGAACAAAAAGAATTTAATGGCCAATTTTCTATATGAGAGTTTGACCATTTAACAAGTTAGTTATACCATATGCGCATGAATAAATTAATGCCTGGATTCGTTGACCTCCCAATCAAAGAACTGCCCTTTGTCATACTCGACCTCGAAACTACCGGCTTCAAACCCGAAGAGTCCGGCATTACTGAAGTCGCAATAATCTCGATGAACAAAGGGAAAGAAGAACTGTTTGAAACCCTCGTCGACCCTGAGATGCCGGTTCCAGCAGCGATAACGCAAATTACCGGTATTACTGATGCCATGGTCAGAGGCAAGCCTAAAATGACCGAACTGGCACCGATTCTCGAAGAGCTTTTTCGCGACAAGATTTTTGTTGCCCACAATGTGCCGTTTGACTGGTCATTTCTTGACTATTCTTTCAGAAAACACCTGAGAAAGCCGCTGCGAATGCCATCGCTGTGCACGCTGCGCCTGGCGCGCAAATATCTTGGCCTGAGTTCGAACAAACTTTGCAATGTTGCCAGTTTTTTTAACATCAGCCTGATCAACGCCCACCGCGCAATGAATGATACCAGGGCTGTCAAAGACATTCTTTTTGGCATGGTTGAACAGCTCGAAAAAAATGGCATCAAAACTGGCCGGGATCTATATAACCACAATCTGATTTTCCCCGATTTCCCGCCGGCACGTTGATTGTGATTACAAAGGTTGTCTGTCAGGCTGCAGTCTCGGCTTGAACCGCCCCCGGGCCGGCGACGAAGGTGAAAATCAGCACCCAGAAACATAAAATCAGCGAGGCCACCGGCAGTTGCAAGGCGGTCGGCATCGAGTAGACCAGCATTACACCTGGTATCCAGACGCACCAGCCCGCCACTACTACCGGCAAAACCTTTACCAGCGCAAATTTGGCTGTAAGAATTTTCTTCAATGCCTCTTTTCTGATGCCGTTTTCACGCAGAAAAAATATCGAAACGAGTATAAAATTCGCAACCGGGCTATATAGACCCTGATCAACAAAGGCTTTAAGAAAAAGACTCTTCAAGCCACCCGCTTCGCCAAACCACAGGGCCTGAAACCCATAGAAAATATCGGTGATTATTCCAATACAGCCAAAGAGAAGCCCGACAAAGAAAAAATTGTGAAGATTTTTGATGCTTACCCGCCCCTTCTGCAGAAACAAAATCTGCAAAATTTCGGGCATTAAAGCTGCTGATAAGACATATACGAAAAACGAAAAAGGGTAGCCAACCGAGATTTTTAAAGCGGAGACCTTTGCCAGCCAGGCGCTAAACGAAGAGTTCGTCGCGTAAGCAACAAAAAAAATCAACATGAAGAGCCAGAGAATGGCACCTGGTTTGATGTTCGCTTTAAAAGCCGCCTTGATTTGGGATGTGGTATCGCAGAGGTGCATGACTGATATGGTCTCCTGAAAATGCTGTAAATAATGCGCTAATTGCAGAATACCTTAAAACAACGAAAATTGCAGCCAGTTCAGCACAAATTCTGGCAGATAGCTGACAGCTCAGCCGCGACACAATATTCTTGGCGAGACAATTTTGTCGCAGCTATAAAACAATAAAATCGATGATTTCCGCATTTAATGAGGCTTATGGCATCTGGCACGTAATGTGCATATATCATTTTGCTACCGGTACACCAAAGCCAGTTGAAATTATTATTATTATCTGTTCGGGCGGGGCTGCGGTATACTGATGGCAATATTATTCAGGGGGCGCGACAATGAGAAACTTTATTTTATCAATAATGCTGATCGTATTGTTGTTCGCCGGCACAGTTGCCGCAGACGCAGCTTATCTGGTGTTTTCACAGGGAAACCTGCCGATGATGCACCAGAAAGTTAACGTCAAAATCACTAACCAGGTTGCTGTCACCAGGCTTGAAATGGTGTTTTACAATCCTCATGATTTCACCATTCAGCCCAATATCAAGTTTCCGGTTCACGAAAAGGCTTCGGTTCAGAATTTTTCACTGACCGACAGCGAAGGCATGACCTACGAAGGTCGCATTGAAGAAGCAGCACAGGCCCAGGAAACCTTCAATGAAGCCAAAGCCGAAGGAATGATGCCGGCAATGGCTGTACAGAAACAGCCTGGCGTTTTTGAGACCAGTATCGGCGCAATTGGCCCCAAATCAAGAGCCACGGTAATGATTGAATACAGTGAGATTCTGCCTTATAACAAAGGTTCAATCAATTACAGCATGCCTTTCAATGTTGGCGGTTTTCAGACCCAGCCTCTCGAAGCAGTGACAATGGTCGTAGAAGTAACTGATCAGAAAGAAATTACCGGCTTAACATCACCTACTCACGACATATATGCCGAAAAAGTCGATGGCAATAACTGGAAAATGGTGTTTGAAAAGAACAATTTCCTCTCAAACAGCGATTTTAAATTGGTTTATGAAGTTAAAGCCGATACTCTGGCAGCCAATTTTCTCGCTACCCGCCCGGATGCAGCAAAAGATGGTTACTTTGTTCTGATGCTCTCGCCGCAGGAAATCGTTGAGCAGAAAAATATCGTCAACCGCGACATCGTTTTTGTCATGGATACCTCAGGTTCGATGTCAGGCAACAAACTTGCCCAGACCAAAAAAGCTTTTAACTTTTTTATCAATAAACTGAATGAAAAAGACCGCTTTGGTATTGTCAGCTTTTCTTCGACCGCAGTTCTCTGGCAGCTTGAACTGAAAGAAGTGAATGACCAGAACCGACAGCAGGCTAACGCCTTTATTGAGCAACTCCGCGCCGCAGGCGGCACCAATATCGACGATTCTCTACGCCACGCCCTGACTCTTTTTGACGGGGCCGAAAACCGAACCAGTACTCTTATTTTCTTAACTGACGGCGAAGCCAGTAACGGTGAGACCAGTACCTCCAAAATCGTTAATAACTTCAACCATCTGAATTTTCGCAAGGTACGCACCTTTACTCTCGGGGTTGGCAACAGCGTTAACACCAAGCTTCTTAACCAGCTGGCGCTTGAAAATCGGGGTGAAGCAGTTTATCTCGATGAACAAAAAGAAAATATCGATGAAGAACTTATAAGTTTTTACCAGACTATCAGCACCCCTCTGCTCGTCGATCTCGCGCTTGATATGCAAGGTATTGAAGTCACCGATATCTACCCCAAAACATTGCCTAACATGTATCAGGGCACCCAGCTGGTGGTAACCGGTCGATATCGCACTGCCGGCGAAGCCCAGATCAAGCTCAGCGGCATGATAAATGCCGAAAAATATGAATTTCCCATTCAGGCAGTTTTTCCGGCAAGTTCAACTGAAAATCTTTTTGCAGCACGTTACTGGGCCCGAACCAAAGCTGACGATCTGATGCTGCAGATGCAGACCTATGGGCAAAAGCAGGCAATGAAAGACGAAGTCATCGCCCTCAGCAAAGAATTTCAGTTTTCGACTCCTTTCACTTCATTCATCGCCGTTTCAACAACCCCTGTGCCGCAGGTTGGAAATATGGCCGATGCCGGCTCGGCCAAGCGAGCTTCAACGCTTGCCAGAGTAAATCGCGGCACTCCGGTTAAACGCACTATTGTACGCAAAACCGAAGCCAAAGGTCTCTCGCTCTGGGGTGCCAGCGGCTTTCTTCCCATCGCCGCCATTGCAGTGCCGAATTTCAGAAAAGCTCGTGAGCAGGCCAGAGAAAAGGCATGCTATGCTAACATGCGCGTCCTGTTGGGTGCTGTTGAAATGTATAACATGGATAATACAAGCCAGCTCGATGTTCTCACCGAAAATGAAATACCGCTTCTCGTGGAGGGCAAATACCTTAAATCAATGGTCGTCAGGCCTGAAGCTGGTTGCAGTTACGGCACTGTCGGCGATCTGCGTGGCAAGGGCACCCTCGTCTGCGCGCTGCACGGTACAGTGGAAGATGAGCAAAGTATGCAGGAAATGCTTTCAGCAGAAGCCGGCCCGGGCAACCAGTCTATCTATTACGATGCTGCCACCAACCAGTATGTCGAAGCCGTCGACGTTGTGGTTGAAGAGGGCCTCACCCCCTGGACAACCCGCATCTGGAATAATTACCTCTCCGGAATTGTAAGCATCCTGATCAACGTGCCTTTGTTTATACTCGGGCTTGCCTTTACTGCGTGGGTTGTTTACATTATCATCATGA
>JAQUZA010000238.1 GCA_028691595.1 Candidatus Rifleibacteriota bacterium | reverse complement strand
AAAAGTATGACTGTTCATCTGAACCCTCTTCAGAGTCTGAGGCATCAGCGGCCGGTTTCGCTGCGCCAGCGCCGGCATCATTGCCGGAAGCGGGCACTTCATATTCATCATAATCAAGATTTGTGCCGGCAAGCGGCGTAACAGGTCCAGCAACAGCAAAGTCTTCTTCTTCGTCGTTGTCGTTGTCGCTGTCGTCTATATCTGCAATATCATCGTCGAAGAGGCTTTCTTCGCCGCCGACTTCTTTTGTGTCATCACACCATTCTGATTCTTCAGCTTCCTGGCGCTTGACAAATGCTCTGAACTCCTCAAAATCAGCACCCTCATCGGCGGCCATTTTTTCGTCAGCCGCAGAAGCCTCTTCATCGCCTTCGACCCCACCTGAACCAATATAGACGTTGTCAATACCTTCTGTGCCGGCAACGATTAGATTCTCTGCTACAGGGGCCTGATCGGTTTCATAATCGTCATAATCAGTGGCCAGGGCATCGGAACTGGTATTTTCAGGCCATTCCCGGACTTCATCAGAGGCGGTGCCGAACGAATTTTCTTCGAAGGTGTTCGCTGCAGTGGCATTATCGCCATTGTCAGAATCTAAAGCATTAGCCGGGTATTCATCTACGAGAGCAACCGGGCTTTCGGGGTCGATGTTTCGGGGTTCTGAGACAAAAAGATCATTGAAGATATCGCCATCTTGAGCTTCTTGAGCTTCTTCAGCTGCATCTTCGCCTGAATACCGCTGGTCGTCGACAAGGTTCTCAGACTGAGGTTCTGGCGCACCAGATTCAGCATAAGAAAGCTGAGCAGAATCTGGAACCAGCTCCCAGTCAGATTCTTCATTGGAAACGGGGGCAAAAGCAGGCTCTGAGATTTCTGGCTCGGGGTAGCCTTCATCTGTTTCTGAGTAGCCTTCAGGTGTTGCCTGAGCCTGATCGACCGGTGGTATGTCATACTGGTCGGGGTAGTATTCATTGCTCTGATCAGTGAATGGTTCATCGGCCACAGGCCCGGAAAACCCTTGTGAAAGTGGTTCCTGTTCTGGTGGCAAAGGTTCCTGCCATTCATCATGACTTGTTTCAGCTGGTTCGGCATAAACATCAGAGGTCGGCTCTTCTTCGGGTTCTGGCCCGGCAGCCTTGCGGGCTGCTCCAGAACGTTTTGGCATACTGATTTTGCCCATGGGAACCGGCGAAAGCGGCTGAACAGCCGGGGGTTCTTCATAGAATGGTGGCATCTCATCAGGCTGGCTGCCAGCGGGCTCTTCAACAGGTAATGTCTCGTCTGCTTTTTGATTGATGCCGCCGGCTTTCGCAGTCGGCGCAGCGCCACCGGCACGGGCAAGCGGGTCATTGGGAACGAGTTCCTGAAGATTGCTCGCATACATGGCTGCTTTTTTCTTGTTTTTAACTGCCAGGCTGCATTTGACCAGCAATCTGAAAAGTTTGACCCGGTCGCCGGAATCGCGATAAATACCAAAACAGCCTTCAAGAGAACGCAGTGCCAGCGAAGGGAAAATTTTAGCCATCAACCCGACTCTCAGCCAGTATGTTGATTCATACAATGCAAAAGCCGGGCGCAACAGCTGAATCATCAGAAAGAAAATAACAATGAGAGCAACGACAACAACCGGCCTGCCGTCGCCATGAGCCCAGAGCAGCCAGCCGGGCCAACGCAGCCCGGGGTAGGATGGATTGATTTTGACGGCGTTCTGGTAGTGAACCCGCGCAGCATCGATACGATTTTCGGCAATATCGAGTTTCATGAGAACGAAGCTGCCATACAGGCTTTGCCCTGCCCGGGCAATTACAGCCTCAGCTGAAGTTCTCAGTTCTGCCGGTTCGAGGTGACCAGTGTGATAATTGGCCATAAGGCGCATTTCCCAGGTCTGAACCATGGTATCGACTGAATTCATCAAACCCGGGCTGCGGTTAAGCAGAAGCTTTAGTTCGGCATAACGCCCATCATTAAACAATATCTGCGCCTGCTTAAAAATTTCTTCGGCATCCATTGCCGAAACCGCTATCTGGTTTTCGATCTCGGCGAGGCGCTCGATCCATCGCGGCTCATCACTTTTTAGCAGCAAAAGTTCCTTTAAAATGGCCCTGATTTGCAGAGCGTCCTGTTCCTGTTCAGCTTTTCGCAGATCTGTTTCGAGGCGGCGAATAGCAAGGGTGACTTTTGCTTCGGCTGAATTCACGCGGGCGGTCGGACCACGTGCCGAAATTCTTTCAATTTCCTCGATGGTGTTACGGGCAAAAGCATTATTGGGGTCGAGCTTCTGAATCTCACCGCAAAGCCTTTTGGCTTCGAGAAACAGGCGGTCGCGCATGGCGGTTGAAGCACGGCCAACCAGACGATCGATGGCTGTGGCCTTGCCCAGGCGCTGATACGACAATTCGAGACCGGGATACTGAGGATCAAATTCTTTGACGCGATCGATGTGCCTGCGAGCCGAGTCAAGGTCGCCAAGAGCCATGGCCACGTCGGCCTGCCCAAGAATTCTGCCGGCATTGGCTTTGGCAAGAATACGCATGTCTTCGAGCAGGGGCCTGAATTCTTTTGCTCCGGCTTCTGTTGCGGCAAGAATCTCGATTACCTGCAGACGGTAAAGAACCTGAGTATTCTTTCTCAGCAGCTTTTCGAGATCTTTAAAACGGCTGACCCAGGCATCGTCGATCTTAATCGGCAAACCTGCCTGAATTTTATTGAGCAGTGCCTCACCGGCTACTATGAACTGCTGATCGCCTTTAAAAGATTTGGCGATCTCGAGCAGACGGGCCCAGTCGTCAGAAGTGGAAGACCTGAATTCACAAATCTCTTTCTGAACCAGAAGCAGTTCCTGGAGTTCGCTTTCTGAAAGACCCGAAACCGGCCGTGCGTTGACAATTGAAGCGCTTTGCGAAGCCAGATAAACCCGCAACAGGCGTTCGGCATCTATTTCATTGACCCGGCCAACCAGGCAAAGCCTGAGCAGCTTAACCGATTCTGAGGCATTGCCGCTGTCAACCGCAGCTTTTGCTTCAACCCAGAGTGCATCTTCAACAACGGGTTTGACGGGTTTGTCTGCTTTAACTGTTTTAGCCGCTTTGGCCGCCCTGGGAACTTTGCTGCCTGATGAAGGCTTCGCGGGTGCTGCCAGAACGGCAACAACCGGAAAAAGCATAAGCAAAAAAATTGTCGCAAAAAAGCGCATATTCCTCGACCTGCCTCAATCTATCTGTCTGGATAATTTTAAATTTAGTTCCTGCCCATAAACATGTTAACATAAATATGGTGCCTTACCGAAACAAAAGAAACCGCAAAATTGCACACCGGGCAGGCAGAAAAAAATGCAGGAGAGAATCCCGTGAGCATTAAGTTTTCAAGTTTTGATGCAATGACGCGCCAGAACAAGATCAATGCCCTGATGAACATTAAAAGAACCGGCAGTACCAGCCAGGTTGATTATTTTCTTGTGCTTCGAGCCATGCTTAACGAAGACGTTCAGGTGGTAATGGCAGCTAAAATGGCCCATGCCAACTTTACCTCACAACCCTGGTATCACGATTTTGGCAAAGCCTCAGACCCCGAAACACCAGGCAAAATAGCAGAATTCCTCAGACAGAATGTTGGCTACGGGCCTGATTTTTGCGAGATCGAAAATGCCCCTGAGCGCCAGCAGATGGCTCAGAATCTATCGCGCAAGCAGAAAAAATTTGAGAACTACCAGGAATGGGACGGCCCTTTTCCGCCAACCGTTAAACTGCTCAATACCTTGCGAGAAGACACGCAGAACCTCTTACAGAAGCTTCTCAGCCCGGGTGAAAAATTTGAGAAGTGCTGGATGTGCCTGTTCACAGAAGCCCTTGAGCCATTCAGAGACTGCCAGAGATCTCTCGACGGCAATGCTTCGACCATGGTCGTCAATCTGGCCAGAATATATAAACCCGCTGAAATTGATCCGACGCTTGGGGCCATGTTCGGGCTTCTCGGGCGCCCCGCCTACATGCTTGCTCTTGCCACTGCCAAAAGAGGTATGCTGTTTCTTCGTGATGAAATCGGCACTTCAGAGGCAGCGGTTCTCGATTTTAACCTGCAAAACATCTCAGAGGTTTATATTACCCGTGACGGGCAGTATGCCAACGTTGAAATCGAAACCCCGCAGGATTTCATAAAATTGCCGCTGATGATGAGCGAAGACGCTGACGATGCCCTGAATTTTTTGCGAACCCGAAGCGTAGATGCCATCGAAGCCTCAGAAGAATTCATTGACCGTGATTTCGAAAAAGAGCTTAAAAAACTCGACATGCTGTTTAAGGCAAAAGCTCTCAAGAGCAGTGAATATCACTTCAGAAAATCCCGACTGCAAAAGATGGAACTCGAAAAATTCTCAGATGCCAACATCGAACTTCTGCTTACCAGGCGTTTTTCTGAGGGTTCGAAGGGTGATCGCTTTGACGAGCAACTGCTCAAAAAATTCACCTTTGAAAAGACCGTTATGTTCACTGATATTGTCGGTTTTTCAAGCCAGGCATCACAAAAAATGCTTCTTGATACCATGACCCTGCTGGCGGTGCACGACAAACTGCTGATGCCCGTTCTCAAGCAATACGAAGGAACCCTGATCAAAAAGATCGGTGATGCGCTCATGGTCAGATTTGACGACCCTTTTAAGGCCTGCCAGGCTGCCCAGGAAATGCAGAGCCGACTGTTTGAATTCAATCAAAAAAATGAAGACAAAATTTTTATCCGCATTGGCATAAATACCGGTACGGTATTTGTTAAGAACGAAGATGTCTTCGGTGATGCGGTTAACATTGCCGCCCGCATGGAGTCTCTCGCCAGACCCGGCCGCATTTTTATCACCGAAACAACGATGCAGAGACTTGAAGCCAGACTCCCTGCCGAAAACCTCGGCCCCCAGAAGGTCAAGGGAAAAACCGAACCGGTTATTGTCTATTCACTGATCGACAAAACCAATCAGGCCGACGAAATGGCTTCACTTGCAAACGATTTCCTGCAGACCACAGGGTTGCAGGCTTCGGGTGGTGATGTTGCTGCTGCGTCGCAAGAAACCGCGAAAGAAGGCTCGATAAAAGAGTCGCGATCTCTGCCAACTCTGCCAGACCTGCAGATGCCCGTAGAAACGCCTGTGAATGCCGCGCCAGACCACTCGCCAGAAGCGGCAGATGATCTCGCGAACAGTCACCAGACCCCACCAGACACCTTCCCTGAAAACTTTTTGAATGCCGTAGATTATGCACGCCATTGCTACATCGATGCGGTCAAGGAAGGGCGAATGCGCAACCCGGATCTGGAAGACTGGTTTGCCCGTTTTGAAGCGTTGCTGCGGCCCGACATACAGGGCTGAATGCCTGCCTGAAAGCGCTACGTGGCCAAAAAATCCGGCACCTGGCGATTATTGAATTCTGTAAAACAGCTGTCGATTTTGAAGGTGTAATGAAGAATCATTAAACCACTTTTCATTTTGCAGTTATCAATAGTGCAATTTTCCTGGCTATGCCATGGCTGCTGGCCGCAAATGACAGCAAATGGTCGTTTTTAAGCAATTAAGAATAATTTTTCTGCATAATTGCAAAATTTCTGACTTCAGGTTAA
>JAQUZA010000237.1 GCA_028691595.1 Candidatus Rifleibacteriota bacterium | reverse complement strand
GTTGAGCCTGGCGATCGATCACTGTTTTTAAAAAGGCTGAGATGGGGTTCTTGCGAGCGCTGAGCTCTGGAAAATGCCGTTCGATAGCATAATCGGCCAGAGCTTTTACGGCAGGTGCACCGCCTGAAGCTGCCGCGAATTCGAAAGTGCCGACTCTGACATGACTGGTGGCAACCCGGGTGAGAACTGCGCCTGGAGCAACTTTGTCGCGCATTACCCTTTCGCCGGTTTCAACGACGGCGAGGCTTCTGGTTGTCGGAATACCAAGCCCGGCCATGGCTTCACTGAAGATATACTCGCGCAGCATTGAGCCAAGAGTGGCCCTGCCGTCGCCACGACGGGAGAATGGTGTCTGCCCTGAACCTTTGAGCTGAATATCAAAGCGTTCGCGATTGGGGGTGATATGTTCGCCAAGCACAATGGCCCGACCATCACCAAGCATGGTAAAATTGCCGAACTGGTGGCCCGCATAAGCCTGAGCAATCGGGTCTGCACCTTCTGGCAACAGATTCCCTGCGAGTGCTTTTACGTCGGAATCATCAGGGTTTCCACCCGCTTCAGGGGTTATCAGGCCAAGGCTGGCAGCGAGGTCGCTGTTAAAGATGACAATTTTCGGTGTCGCAACCGGTTCAGGTGCCAGCCGTGCAAAAAATGCCGGCGGAAGATCGGTGTAGGAGTTTTTGAAGCGCCACTGCAGATTTGTCAATGTGCTGGCCGTTTATGGAAACGGAATGGCCGGCAGGTCGTTGGTAATAATGCCAATGCCCTGCATATGAAAAGGCTGGGCTTTAATATCAAGTTTTGAGAACATTCTCACGCCGGCCGCCTGAAGGATTATGAAGGCTCGATAAAAATTGTCGGCCTTTTTTTGATGCTGGCGGCTGAGCAGGTCGGCGTTTCTGGCGGCCAGCCCAACTGATTCAACCAGATGAATGCTCAGCGAGACATTGCAGTTATTTTGCATTGCCAGTTTTTTGAGGCCGTTTAAGGCATCGATGGCAAGGAGCTGCACCTTTAGAAAATCTTTGCGACTGGCGGCAGCATATACCTGCCGCTGAAATGCATGCAATAGATTGTCAAAAGCCAGAGCCCCCTGCCGGTCGAATGCCCCGGTGTGCCGGGGGGCGGTTTCCCGGGCTGGAATACCGGCCATTGAAACAAAATCATTCTGCATCGCCGGAACTCCACGTTTGTTAAGGCGCTGAGCCCATTTGTCGAAAATGGCGGCCAGGGGCAGCAGACAGTATTCAAATGATGTGTAAAGCTTCGACAGGCCTTTGGTCTGACCATTTGAGGCCATGGCGTAAAATTCAGAACGGGCTTTGTTTATGCTTATGGCTTCTTTTACATGATGTGAAAAAGGTTTTTCTGCTACGTTTTTTTGTGAATTGCCCCGAGCATGATATTGCAGGCGACCCGAAACCTGAAGAGTTCTTAACAGCCCCGGGTTACTGCTGTCTGCAAATGCATGCCGACAAAATGCCGCAAGACTCTCTGAAAGGGGTGAATCGTCTTGTTCTGCATCATTCTCAGTGCCGATATTCTTGATAAACTCTTTGATAATAGCGGTGTCAGGGTTTTCGGCATCAGTGTCAGAATGAGATTGAACTTCTGAAAAGCGCGACATCAGCGTTAGCTGGTCAACAAGAAAACTCTGCCCGGTTTGTGCAGAAACAGTGGTTGCCGCTAAAAACAGCAGCAACACAAACAAAACAGGCCGGTTGATCGATCGCCTAAGCATGCAGATACACCTGCTCAGAGGTAATTTAGCTAATTATATCCGATATTTTTCATAATGCCAAATCCAGATCGATGTGAATTATTGCTTGGAGGTCATCAGTTGGATGGGTTGCTATTTTTCGCTGAAATAGACGCTGACAAATGACAGAACCTGACCCGGAACTTCATTGTTTAAAATTCCGTGGGTTTCGCCCGCTTTGCAGAGCCAGCCATCGCCAGGCCCGATCTTGAAACTCTGACCATTGTGAAAACCGGTTCCATGACCTGAAACGACAAAATAGAATTCGGCACTGTCGGCATGACAATGTTCGGGAATAGTTGCGCCGGGTTGCATTTCGTTCAATCCCATGGCGTTGAATGGCAGGTTCTGTGAGTCGGCCTTCAGATAATCGCGGCAGCGTATCTCGCCCTCGCCACCCCGGACATTATGTTTGATTATTTCCTGCATCAGCTCGTATTTATGCATGGTCTGCTCCTGATTCTGTGGGTCGGCATTTTTTCAGCCCGATGTAACTTTGTGATTTTAAACTGGTGTCCCGGCAAGGCAAAATTCAATTAGCAGCAGGTTAATATAAAGCCCTGATCATGGTATTGGCTCAAGGAAAAAATATTCAGGCTGCTGCAGGGCAGTCGATGTTGTAGTGCAGGCCAACGCTTTGTTTTCTTCGCATTGCCCCATCGACGATCAACTCGGCAACGACTATCAGATGGCGTAGTTCGATAAAGTCGCGGTTGACCCGGTGTCTTGAATAGTATTCTTTGATCTCGGTTTTGAGCATGTCGATTCTGGCTTTGGCTCGCTTCAGGCGTTCATTGCTGCGCACGATGCCGACGTAGTTCCACATGACGCGCCGGATTTCATCCCAGTTGTGCAGCAGCAGAACTTCTTCTCTCGCCTTTTCAACTCTGCTGTCGTCCCATTCCGGCACGATTTCGTGCCGCTGGCTGCTTTTAACTGACGAACTTATATGTCTGGCTGCCGAGGTGCCAAATACCAGGCACTCGAGCAGCGAATTGCTGGCGAGACGGTTGGCTCCATGCAGGCCAGTGCAGCTTGCTTCCCCGATTGCATATAGGCCTGCGACATTTGTGCAGCCGTTCAGGTCGACCTTCAAGCCGCCACAGGTGTAGTGGGCCGCAGGCACTACCGGAATCGGTTCGCGGGTGATGTCGATACCAAAGTCCAGACATTTCTGGTGGATGCCGGGAAAGTGCGAGCGGATAAAGTCGGCAGGCTTGTGCGAGATATCAAGCAGCACATTGCGAATACCCAGTTTTTTCATTTCATAATCTATGGCTCTTGCGACTATGTCACGAGGCGCGAGTTCGGCACGCTCATCAAAGCCGGGCATGAATCTGGTGCCATCAGGAAGCAGGAGTCTGGCTCCTTCGCCGCGCATGGCCTCAGAAATCAGAAATGAACCAGCCTGCGGGTGATACAGGCAGGTTGGGTGGAACTGGTTGAATTCCATGTTTTCTACGATACACCCGGCCCGGTAGCCCATGGCAATGCCGTCGCCGCTCGATACTGAGGGGTTACTCGAATATAGATAGACTTTGCTGGCTCCACCCGTGGCAATAACCGTTGCTGCGGCCGAAAAGGCATCGACCCTGTCGGCGGCAGTGTTGTAGATGTAGGCCCCACAGCAGCGCCCATCGCTTTTAAATAGATCGACGGCAATGTGGTGTTCGAAAATTTTGATGTTGGCACGGCTTTTTGCAGTTTTTATGAGCGTTTCTTCAAGGTCTTTGCCGGTAGAATCTGCAGAATGAATGATGCGCCGGTGGGCATGGCCGCCTTCGCGGGTCAGATGATATTTGAAGCCGTTATCGGCAGGATTTCGGGTGAAATTGACTCCGAGATCAATCAGCCAGTGTATACATTCGGGGGCATTT
Source organism: Candidatus Rifleibacteriota bacterium (assembly GCA_028691595.1). Taxonomy (GTDB): domain Bacteria; phylum Muiribacteriota; class Ozemobacteria; order Ozemobacterales; family Ozemobacteraceae; genus Rifleibacterium. The sequence goes on along the minus strand of JAQUZA010000237.1, from coordinate 1,969 downwards.
TCGACCGTAAACTTAACTGCATTCAGGTCACAGACCCCGGCCCCGGCGATCATCGTGTCGTTGATGTGACTGGCATAATTGTCGTCAGATTCAAGCACCGCAGCAATACCGCCCTGAGCGTAGTTGGTAGAATTTTCTTTCAGTTCATCTTTTGAGATTACGGCAATGGCAAGGGCGGGGTTAAGCCTCAGGGCCAGAGTGAGGCCGGCGGCACCGCTGCCGATGATTAGAACGTCATAAGAATGCTGCATATTTGCAAACCTTTATTTTATACGCATATCAAAGCGCATTGACAAGTTTATTGCCATTACATGTTTAGTCAGAGAGCCGACCGAAACAAAATCGACCCCGGTGGCACCGATTTCGGCAATATTGTTGAGGTTAACATCACCAGAGACTTCAAGTTTTGCCTGGCCGGCCGTTACGGCAACCGCCTCACGTATTCTTTCCAGGTTGAAGTTGTCGAGCATGATGATGTCGGCTTTTGCTGCAATGGCTTCTTTGAGGCCTTCGATATTTTCTACTTCAACTTCAACACTTTTGCCGGGTGCGATTTCTCTGGCAGCGTGAACGGCCTCGGTTATCGACCCGCAGGCGGCGATATGATTCTCTTTGATCAGGAAGGCATCAAAAAGGCCCATGCGATGATTGCAGCCACCGCCGCACTTAACGGCGTATTTCTGGGCCATTCTCAGGCCAGGTATGGTTTTTCGGGTGTCGAGCAGCCGGGTTGGGGTGCCTTTGAGTTTTTGGGCAAACAGGCTGGTTATGGTGGCAACACCCGAAAGGGTCTGCAAAAAATTGAGAGCGGTGCGTTCCCCGGTCAAAAGGCTTCGGGCATTACCTTCAAGTGTGTACAACACACAGTCGGCCTCTATTGCGTCACCGTCTTTGTAGTTCCAGCAAACGACCACTTCGGGGTCTATCTGGCGAAAAACCTCATTAACCCAGGCGGTGCCGCACAAAACCATATCTTCACGGGTGATGACCCTGGCGCTGGCTTTTCTTTTTGCCGGGATCAGTTGGGCTGTGAGGTCGACCTGACCTCTGAGATCTTCAAACAGGGCGTTTTTAACGGTTTCGACAATACTGGTTTCGAGGTTCATGGTGGCTCCTCAACTGTTTTTCTTTTTGAAATCAAGCATGCGTGAAAGCGGGCGCAGTGCTTTTGTTATTGTTTCCCGGGCGATTTTGATCTCGCCGGTATCGTTTTTCAGGGCTTCGTAGATGTTTTTCAGACTGTTCATCTTCATCCAGGGGCAGTCGGCAGAGCAATTATAACTGTCGGTCTGTGGCAGGGTAGGGGCCATGATAAATTCTTTATCGGGCATGGTTTTGTGCATTTTATAAAGAATACCTGATTCAGTAGCAACGATGAATTTGCGCGCCGGGCTGTTTTGGCTGGCAATGAGCAACTGCGAGGTCGACCCGACCACATCGGCGAGTGCGATTACTTCTGGTTGTGATTCAGGGTGTACCAGAAGTTTAGCATCGGGTTGAGCTGTTTTGAGCTTACGAATTGCAGCCGCGTCAAATTCGACGTGAACAACGCAGCAGGCATCCCAGATCAGCATGTCTGCGCCGGTCAGGCGCTGAATGTAGTCGCCGAGATAACGATCCGGGGCCCAGAGAACCTTTTTGCCGGCGGCGGCCAGGTGCTTAACCACGTCAACGGCGATACTCGATGTTACTGTCCAGTCGGCAAGAGCTTTGATCTCAGCCGAAGTATTGGCATAAACCACCACAACCCGGTCGGGGTTTTCATCACAGACTTTTTTGAACTCAGCTGGTTCGCAACCAAGATCGAGTGAACATTCGGCTGCCAGATCTGGCATCAACACACGTTTTTCCGGGCTGAGAATCTTTGCCGATTCGCCCATGAACCTGACTCCGGCGATCAACAGGGTTTGGGCCTGATGCTCAGCTCCGAACCTTGCCATTTCGAGAGAATCGCCGATAAAGCCGCCAG
>JAQUZA010000236.1 GCA_028691595.1 Candidatus Rifleibacteriota bacterium | reverse complement strand
TCAGCTTGCCATGGGTATCTTCACAGGGAAGATATTCGGTGTTCATTGTCAGATATCTACTGAAAACCGACTCTGGAATTGCGTTAAAGGCTGGATTGATTTTAATTAGAATCGGATGCAGGGATTCTGAAAAGAGACAATACCTTTGTAGTCGCTGACTATCAGCTCTTAAGCGATAGCCTTCAGGTAGAAGAGAGCGAATGCGCGTTTCAAGAATTTTTTTGCGTTCACCCGGTTCTGCCATAAGACCCAGATCGTTCATCATCTGCAGAAAAGAACCGATTCCGGTTAATTCGTGAAAGGTAATTGAGGCGCCCTGGTGCGAAGCGGTCGCCTTAATACTTTTAAGACCTTCTAATTCAATATTCAGTGGCTGGTCGTCAAGCCAGGCGGTAAAATAAAGCGGCGGCTGAGGAAAAAGGCTGCCGGCGCGCCAGCCTGGCAGATAGAATGGGATGGCGGCAAGCAAAGACTTCTGAATTTTAACCAGATTGTCTTCGAGGGATTGCCCGGCAACTTTTTTGACAGCAAAAAGAAATTTTTCGCCATCGACTTCTCTGGTTACCAGGTCTTTTAATGCAAGCCCCTGGGCGGCGGCGAAACCATTGGCAGCAGGCAGAGCCTGATTGTTATAATCAAAGGCAGCACTGACCTTGGGGCCGCGAATTTCTTTAACCAGGGTATTGCCGGCATCAGCAAGGCCTTCGACCAGCACAGCCACGCGGTATTGTGAAACCCAACAGCGCACCCTGCCGAATTCAACCTTTTCCTGACGCAGAACGTCAGAAAAAATGTTACGAAAATCTGGCAGATCATAACCGAAGGCATCGTTGGGCAGGCAGGTGAAGCCTGTTTCCAGCAAAAGATTACGTGGCAAATTATACTCCTGATAACGAACTTGCAGGCTCGAATTATAGCCGTGCCCTTGAATAAATTCAAGTCAAAGGGGCTGAGCCTTTTGAATTCTGAATTCGGCGAGCTTCAAGGCCGATTCAAAAACAGGTTGCAAAGAAGATTCAGAAAGAATGCTCTGCAGGGTCAGATGTTTCACCAGAGGTCTGCAGGCAAGACCATAGCGCAGGGCAAAAACCTCAAGAAAGCCATCAATATTGAAAATACTTACATTTTCGGGTATGACATCGAGCCAGTGGGTAGGCCAGGTGCCATCACTTCTGAAAACATAAGTCAGAATGCTGTAGTTTCCGGGGGCAAGGTCTTCGGGCAGCGCAATCGACCGACTGACTTCAAACCGGCCTGACTCTGGCCGACCCTCTCTACAAAAATATCTGGCGGGAAAATGCAGATCGTGCCCGACCATAAGCCCATGCCTGCCAAGGGTCAGGCCGCCTCCGTCAACGATGAGAGTAACAACTGCGATTCTGGCAAAGTCTTCGGCGCGACCAGTATAGCTGTAATGGTAGTTGAAGGTATCTGCAGGACACTTTATTAAATTTTCCAGGCTCTGGCCATCAGACCAGTGCGATTTTGCGTCGGCGAAAATTACCCTGCCAGCCCCCTGCAGACCGGCAGTTGTCGTTGCCTGCCAGTTACCGCCGGGGATTACCCGATGCAGATAACCTTCGGCTGCGATTGAATAAGAGGCTGTAAGTTGAAAAAGACTGTCGGTCGGGTAAATGAGCGAACCATAAAGCTTGTTTGCCAGAACTGCCGGCTTCAGGGCAGCAAGCTCAGCGGTGGTGAATCTGTCGACGAGCTGAATTGCAAGGTCGGTTCTGAAACCCTCTGTCAGACGAAAATACCAGTAGGGTTTAAACTCGACATCGTTGCTCATAATAACCATGCCTTTTTCTGGAACAGTACCCAGGGCTTTTTTTACATAGGCTTCAGGACTGTCGTAAGCCGGCGGGTGAAGAAACAGGCAGAAAACTGCGGTTGAGCCAAGCGCCAGACATGCGAGCGTGCGGGTCTGCACTTTGCTTATCAGTTCGACGGCCAGGGCTGCAAGGGCTGCCAAAGCCATAAATGCCGGCATAAGCATAGTGTGTGCTTCGAAAGCGTTATAATTAAGAACAAAAACGAGATTAACGGCAAGAATTCCGACAAGAGCAGCTTTGAGACCACTGCCATCACTTCTTTTTCGCGTTATTAAAGCTAAGGGCCCGATCAACAGCCAAATACCACCTTCAAAGGCGACCATCCGCAAAAATTCAATCAGTCTGGCAAACAGCTCGCCCGCACCAAACACAAAAAGGCCGCCGCCGTAGACAGTGCCGGTAAACACCTGCAAAAAACCTGAAAAACCCTGGCCGATAAGAGGGTCGAGCAGAACGCGTGCCGGATTCTGCAGGCGTTGATAAAGATCGATCGATGGTAGTAACCCGATGCAAATGCCTGTTGTAAGCGCCAGCCAAAAGGATTTTCCCGGTTTAAAAAGCTTGCGGCCCTGCCAGATAAAAAAAATCAGGGTCAGGGTATATAACCCGAAAGTGGGCCGGTGCCCCACCCCAAGCGCGCCGACCAGGCCGGCAAAAACACCGGATAGCGCCCCGGTGTTTCCCTTTTCGAGAACCAGGCCGGCGATAAGACCAGCTGCTATCAGGCATACTTCAAGGGCATATACTTCTGCCATGATTGACTGATCGCGAAAGCCCGGAAAAGCGAGAAGAAAAATTCCGCCAAGAATCGCTGTCTGCGACGAACAGCCATAAACCAGAAGCAGCAGAGTCAGCATGGCTGCGGCTGCAATGCCGGTCGTGGCAGTGAACAGATTTATCTTGCGGGCCGGAGAGTCACCGGGCAGATATTTAATGGCCAGGCTGGCCAGACGGGTAAATAGAGGGTAACCCGGGGCATGCGGCACGTCGAGGGTCAGAGCGGCAATGTTGAACTCGGCCGAGTTATACCAGCCAACGTTATCATCGATGGCCGGAAAATAAAGCATGGCACCGATTACTATAACCAAAGACAGGGAAAGAAATCGCGCCAGACCGGAAACCCTGCTGCTCTGAACCATCAGGTTGTTTCCATGCTCTTGATAATTGAGTCTGCCCCTTCGGCATCATCAGGAAAGACCAGAGAACGAAACTCGAGATCGGCAAAAAGCCGGCGGCCGGTCTCGAAATCAATCAGAACCCTGTTCAGGTCGTCGGTGATGCGGGCCTGAAACATCAGAGTGCTGCGGGCGTTGAATTCTGGAATCATGACGAGAATGCTGCTGTCATCGAAGCGGCAGAGCATATCTGATTCTCTGATGAATGACTCGAGGCGCAGGCCAAGTTCTCGTATGAGGTCAGTTCTGAACTTTTCAAGTTCTGTGGCCGAGCCCTCACCCTCGTTAAAATGCACTTTTTTTAGCCTGATCAGCAAAAAACCGACGGTGGCTTTTTCGTTGCGGGCGCGGTTCAACATTGACTTCATGCAGTCGATGAAGTATTCGCGTGAATAGAGGCGACTTGAACTGTCGACAATATTTTTTTCGATGAGATTCAGTTTTTTGTTGGTGGCACGAATACGGTTGTTCAGTTCTTTCATTATGCCCAGTGCAACCATGGGAAACTCGCTGATCAGATCGCAGAATTCACCTTTGCGTAGGACCAGGGTGCGTGAATGAACGTCAGAAATTGCTGATGCGGCGCGGGGTTTGTCGTCGTAGAGGCCCATTTCGCCGAAGAAGTTGCCCTTGTCGAAGCTGGCAAGGACTTTAATGGCCGGCGCGCGGCCGGTAAAAATAGAAATTTTGCCTTCGACGACAAGATACATGCTTTCGCCGAATTCCCCCTCGGAAAAAATAACTTCGCCCGGCTCAAATTCTTCTTCAGCGACAACTTCAGCGATTTTGCGCAGCTCGTAGCTTGACAGGCTTGAGAAAATAGAGATTCTCTTGAGAAAAAGAATGCGTTCGATAATTATCATAGGCTTCTTTCAACTATATTGCAGGGTTATCCCGCGGCTTTTAAGGGTTTCGACGGCCCACCGGCAGGTGGCAGCCACTGACCCGGTAAGGGTGACATCAGCTTCAATTTTTTTAAGAACTGCTATCAATTCAGGAATTTCGGCAATACATACGGTATAAATTGCCGCTTCTTTAAGCTCGTTATCAGACGAATTGAGATACTTACCAAGAATGACTCTCAGATCCTTCTCGCGCAGCGAAAATACCTTCATGCCGTATGAGGCAATCTGTTCAAGTGAGATGTTCTCGAGCACCGGAATTATATGATAGACCAGCTGGCGTTCGCCCATGTTCTGCAGAACCTCGATTGCATTGTTGACCAGTTCTTCGTTGCTTGAATAAAGACTTTTGAACAGGTCGCGCGCTTCACGACTTTGCTCCGGGGCAATCAGGCAGACAATCAGTCTGGTCAGCGCCCAGGCTCTTTCTTTGAGCAACATTTTAAGATAAACCGAGTTTTCGCGGCGCAGGTCTCTGCTGATGACGAATTCTTCAAGCTTGTATTCGTAGAGCTGCAGAATTACCCGCTGCCCGAAATGATGCAGATACTCACGTACCCCCGCATCCTGGGAAGCGGCCAGAATGCCGGCCACGGCGGCGCGGGCGTGCAGAGAGCTCTCGCTGCTTTCAAGAACCATGATCAGCTCACTGAACTTGTCGTCATAATGGGCAATGAGAATCTCTTCGGCAAGTTTGCGATTACGTGGGCTGGAATCAGAAAGCCCTTCGACGACATGATAGAACCATTTCTGCTCACTGAGCCTGGTCAGCATTTTCAGGGCCAGAAATCGTATCTCGCGCGAGTCGTCTTTAACGAGCCTGCCGATTATTTCGTAGTGCTCATCTGAGTCGCCGTTATGCAGAATTCTTTCGAATGAAAGTGCCGCCGCATGACGAATTTTAATATCACTGCTTTTGAGAAATGGCCTGAGGTTGACCCAGAAGCGTTCATCGCCGGTAAGCCCAAGCATTTCTATGCCCTTAAGAACTTCAGAGTCGTTCTGGTTGCTGATGTAGTTTTGAATCACCCCAAGAGATTCCATCATCTGATTGAGATCGCCATTTTTGACAAAAATAATCGATGCCAGCCTTCGCAGGTTTTCTGATTCACTTTTGAGGAAAGGTAAAACCTGGTCGCGCAGCCGTGCCGAGGTTGGAAACCTGGCGAGAGCTTTGAGTGCCTGCTGTTTTAGATCGTCATTCGTTGATTCAAGGCAGTTGAAAAGAAATTCTGAAGAAAAATGATCGACCGGCAGACTGATCTGTTTAAGAACCTCAATTTTCTTTTCGTCTGAAAAATGGCTGAGACGGGCGGTCAGTTGTTCACGGCTGTTGCGATCGCCATGGGTGACGATGAGCTGAATAACGAGCGCGGCTGTTTCTTCGTCAGCTGTATCGAGGCTTGTGAGCAGCAACTCGAGGGTATTGTTATCGAGGTTGAGTTTTTGCAGTTCGCCTTTTTTAAAGAAGTCAAGGCTTGAGCTGCGCAGCAGCTTCAATAAGCTGTCGCGATAAGGGCGGCGCATCAGAATAGCCACTCCGAACCAGAAACCGGCAGCCAGCAGCGGAAAAAATCTTACGATTTCACCACTTTTATCGACATAGAAGAGGAGCAGACCCGTCATTACCGTGCCGAGGGGCTGAATGATCCCTTCGTTGACGGTGATGATTCTCGCTTTTTCGCGGGGTGGCAGG
>JAQUZA010000235.1 GCA_028691595.1 Candidatus Rifleibacteriota bacterium | reverse complement strand
ATACGACGGATACTCGTTATTTTGAATAGAAAGCGCAATGCGTCGGTCTTTTATAAGTTTGTTGAGCCGCTCTACTTCTTCCCAGTGAAAAATTGCATCTTCAAGTCTGCCCATTTCATGATATAGCTTCCCAAGCCAGTAATGAGCCTTAACAAGATTCGGTTCCTGGCGAAGGGCATCGATAAAACTATCTTCGGCCCTGGTGAAGTCGCCCTGACGATAGCTGCGATAACCGTCTTCATAGGCGCTGAGGGCACTGTCAAATATTGCGGTTGACGGTATGGCAAGCTTGAGTTCAGGCGATGAAAGGGCTTGAAACGGAGCACTGCTGGCAGGTATGCCAAGCGAAAACAGCAGCCAGAAGGTGACTGCCCGGCGTGTTTGCAGGTAATTCAGCATTCAACTGATCTCCGTCTGATGAAAAGGTTAACCATCAAACTTATCGGCAAAAATGCCGTAACACCTGAGTGCTGGTTCAGTCAGCAGAAAGATAAGTCAGTGGGTTGATATACCTGCCTGCCGAAACGACTGAAAAATGAAGGTGTGGGCCGGTTGCCCTGCCTGATGAACCTACGGTACCAATTATCTGCCCGGGTTTGACCCTGTCACCCTTTTTACACTTGATTCGGTGCATATGTCCGAAATAAAGGGTTTTTCCTGCCCTGGTCTTTATTTTTACCATTCTGCCCATGAGGCCGGCTCGCGCTGCACAGACGACAACCCCTTCGGCAGGGCTTAAAATACTCGTTCCCTGTTTAGCTTTTATGTCTATGCCGTTATGAAAAGAGTTTCGGTGGGTGACCGGGTGCCGACGCATTCCATAGCCCGAAGAAATGGCACCTTTTACGGGCCATGAATTTCTGGCCGCGCTGTGAGTGCTTTTTATGCTGACTATCTTAAACGATTTTGGCTTGCTCTTGTTTTCATTTACAGCAACGCTCATTAAAGCAGTCTGAAAAAACGATGAAAACCCTGTTTTGGCCGTTGCCAGCATTTCTTTGCATGAGCCGTAGAAATGGAACCGCTGCTGCTCCGGCAACCTGAAGTCAGCACAAATCTGCAGGCTGTTGCAGGACTGCACCGGAACATTCCATTGGAGCAGAATCAGACCGGCCAGAATCAGAAAAAACCGTACAGACAAAGACAGGGGTTTGTGTCGGGAGTTATTCATCAGCTTCAGTCGTTACTTTTGCCGGCTGAGCTCTTGTAATTCGGGTTGATCAGACTGAGAAACTCACGGTTGTCTTTGGTCTGCGAAATTCCTTTGACCAGCATCTCGATGACTTCCTGTGAACTCTTGTCTTCAAAGGCACGGCGAAGAATAATGACCTTTTTGAGGTCTTCGATATCCATAAGAAGCTCTTCTTTGCGGGTGCCCGACATTTTAACATCGATGCAGGGAAAAATTCGCTTGTTGAAGAGTTTGCGATCAAGGTGCAGCTCCATGTTGCCCGTGCCCTTGAATTCTTCAAAAATAACTTCATCCATTTTGGAACCAGTGTCAATGAGGGCGGTCGCTATAACCGTCAAACTGCCACCATGTTCGATTTTGCGGGCTGCACCAAGAAATCTCTTGGGCTTGTGAAGAGCAAATGGATTCACGCCACCTGAAAGTGTCTGACCCGCAGAAGGCATCGAGATATTGTAGGCGCGTGCCAGCCTGGTTATTGAATCGAGCAGAATAACGACATCGCGGCCAAGTTCAACGTGTCGCTTGGCCTTTTCCAGGAGCAGCTCAGAAACTTTGATATGGTTGTTGATGTGCTCGTCAAAGGTAGATGCCTGAACTTCTGCATCAACAGAGCGGCGCATGTCGGTTACTTCTTCAGGGCGCTCGTCAATAAGCAGAATCAACATCAGGACTTCAGGGTGATTGGCCAGAATGGCATTGGCGAGCTGTTTCAGCAAAGTGGTTTTGCCTGCTTTGGGGGGAGCGACGATCAGCCCGCGCTGACCCTTGCCAATAGGGCAGACAAGGTCAAAAACACGGGTCGAAATATCTTCTTCGCCAGTTTCGAGTCTGAACCTGTCGGTCGGGAAAACCGGAATACCGTCTTCAAAGTTAACGCGCTGGCGAAGTCTTTCAAGGCCAACACCGTTCACAGCTTCAATTCTCAGCAGGGCGTGATAACTCTCGTCATCTTTTGGCAGTCTGACCTGCGCCACAATGGTGTCTCCGCATAACAGGCCGTAACGCTTGATCTGCGATGGTGATACATAGACATCGTCATCATTCTGAACGTAACTTCTGGTTCTTATAAAGCCATACCCTTCGGGCATTATGTCGAGAACGCCCTCTGAAAGGGTGAGCCCCTCGGCGCCCAGCTGCACCTTCAAAATTGCCCGAATGAGATCCTGTTTTCTCATTTTGTCGGCACCATCAAGATTCATTGCTTTGCTAACGGCCTTCAGATTTTTTATTGGCTCATCACAAAGCTGCAGATAAGTGAATGTAGGATTTTCCACAATTGCTATCCTTTCGCGGAGTTACCGTGAAAATATCCGGAATTCCGGGGATATGCCCCGAATTGCCGGTGTTCAGCGAGGTCTTACGGGAGGCACGATGGCTTTTGAAAGCTGCGCAAACAATGTGTCTCCGAGGCCGATCTGCATTGTTTTTGCCCTTTCTTCATTGAGCATGTCGGAAAAAATTTCCTCAGCCTGACCACCATGCACCAGCCCGGTTTTCTTTACAGTTTTCTGCATCTCTTTAAGCATCTGGTGCATAAAAATAGATTCAAAATCAGCGCAGGCATTTTTTAGCTTCGCAAGTTCCTTCTTTTTGGCCTCGGGAAGCTCTTTGACGCGGCTGTTATGTAAAGTCGGACTGATCGAAAAATTACTCATGCTATTAAAACCCCAGATCGTTTCGTATTTTTTCAAATCTCTTGTTCGTCGGTTCCAGGGTGAGAGCCTTATTGATGTTCTGGCGGGCTTCTTCGTGTCGACCACAGTCATACTGTGCTTCGGCCAGTGAGCAGAAAGCATCGGCATCGCTGTATAACATGCCGAAGCTGTAATGGTGATCAATGGCTTCGGTGTCAAACTCAACGGCTTTTTCCAGGTGCTCGACCGCCTTGGCTGATTGCCCCATGAGAAACAGTGATCTGCCTATATAATAATGACCTTCGGCAAATCTCGATTTTACACGGGTTAATTCTGTGTAACGGTTGATAACCTGAAGAAAAAGACGGTTAGCTTGTTCGTGTTCGCCCTTGATCTGTAATGCACATGCCAGGGTGAAAACCGTCATAACTTCTTCCGGGTGGTCGGCAAGAGCGGTGCGCAGATTTGCTACCGCATCGTCAACCTGACCCATGGCGAGGAATATGCGCCCTATATGGCCATAAATCTCGGTTTTTGAAGGGTCAAGTGCCAGGGCAGACTTTAATTCGGCCATGGCTTCGTCGTAGTCGCCTTTCAGCGCCAGCGAACAGCCAAGATCAAAATGTGAATTCTGACTGGCAGGGTCAATCGCTATTGCCTTGCGATAGGCTTCGGTAGCTTCGTCGATTTTTCCCAGTTTGAGGTTGTAGTCGCCAACTTTATTATAAGCCTGTGAAAAATCAGGATCGATTTCAATCGCTTTTCTGGCTTCTTCAATTGCCTGTCCATACTTTCCGGTCATGGCCAGCGAAATTGATCGGTCCAGATGCTGATTGGCTAGATCCTTTTCTTCAATTGAAATTAGCGCAACCATTCAGATGGTAACCTCGTGAGGGGAATTCTTGTCTGCTGTGAAAATTCAGAACGTTGCCGTACTAATACCATACCCCGATCATAAATAGCAAGAAAAAGACAGAAAAAAATGCAGAAAATAACCTGACTACATTATTTTAAGCTCGCCATGAAGGGCACCGGCTGCATTGATAGCCTGAAAAATCGCGATAAGATCTTTGGGAGTCGCGCCAACAGCGTTAAGAGCAACTACCAGATCGTCTACTGTCGTTTCGCCCTGCACAGCCACCATACTTGCCTGGGTCTGATTTCTGGGGGCATTGCCACCCTGGGCCTGGTCGTCAACCGCTATTTTTATACCGTTGTGCGAAATAACAACCCGGCTGATTCTGACATTGTTCCCGACGATGACCGTGCCCGTGCGTTCGTTGATAACTACCCTGTTAGGCTCGTCAATTGTCAGGGTCAGATTTTCTATGTTGGCTGCAAAACTGACCGGGTCATCTGACATGCTGCTCGGAACCCTTATCTCTATCTGACCGGGATTGGTAATGCTTGCCCAGCCAGGCCCGTAACGACGATCGACAACTTCTTTAACCTTCCGGGTCAGAACCGAATCTTTTTCCTGCAGAAGAATGCTGAACTTGCCACTGCGGGCAAAGCGATCATCGACACCGCGCTCCATCAGTGCCCCTTTGGGAATGAAACCCACGGTCAGGTGATTTTTTTGCCCTGATCTGGCTGCAGCACCGCCCTGGGCACTCTCAAACCCCCCGATCGAAATCTGCCCCTGAGCAACGGCATAAACCTGCCCATCTCCGCCTTTAAGAAGAGTTGGCAGAAGAACGCCACCCTGAAGGCTCTTTGCGTCGCCGAGTGAACTGATAGTTATGTCGAGAGGTTCACCCGGGCGGCCGTATGAGGGCAACATGCCCGTAACTATAACAGCAGCGCTGTTCTTGGTGAGAATCTGCTGCGAGGTTAATTCCATTCCCATGTTCTGCAGCATGCCGCGAATCATTTCGATGCTCATCGGGCTTTTGTCGCCGGTTCCGTCGAGACCGGTCACCAGACCGTAACCTATTACCTGGTATTCACGATTCCCACTCAGCCGCGAAATATCCTTAATTCTGACCTGAGCCTGGGCATAGGCTTCCGTAAAAGTCCCTGAAACCATGAGAAATGCCGCTGCACAGATTGAAGTAAAGATTCTGAGAATTCCGGATCGTTTTGCTTCCATGCTGTTTTTCTTCCTGTGTTATTTGCCCGATAATCAGGCTCCACAAGTACTATCGGCAAAATGCTGCCTGAACTTTATATCAATTTTCGCTTGCAAGCTTCAAATTGTCTGCTATTTCGGCAGCCAGGCGCTGTTTCCCCTGATCCCGGGCAAGTGTCAGGGCGCGGTGCAGAATGCTGGCAGCTTCATGCTTTTGGCCGTTGTCAAGATAACCAGCTGCCAGAATCTGCATCAGCCAGGGGTCGGTATAATTGCTCAACTGGCAGGCCTGTGCTGCCGCTGCGATTAAATCACAGTTGTTGAGGCTGATTTTGCCGGCAAAATGCAGCTCAAAAAGGCGGCTAAAGGCCTCTATCTGACCGAGGTTGCCTGCTTTCAGAAAAAAATTGGCGGCTTCTGCGTAATCAAGGGCTTTTTCGCTGGCAATACCAAGGCTGTAAAAGGGTAGGGGAGAATTCGGGAAAATCTGGGCCGCTTTTTCGAAAACAAGGCGGCCTTCGGTTGTTTGCTGAAGTTGCATAAGACAATTTCCGACACCAATTTGCAGCATGACATCATCTTCGTTTGCAGCTGCAGCCTGGCGATAGACTGTCAGTGCCCCTGAAAAATCACCTGCTTTGAAATGCAGGTTGGCAAGATTCCGCCAGGCATTCACCATTGAAGGATCGGCGGTGACTGCGCATTTATAGTGCTCAAC
>JAQUZA010000234.1 GCA_028691595.1 Candidatus Rifleibacteriota bacterium | reverse complement strand
TTTTGCTGAAAGCCCTTTCTCAGCCATTCAAGGGCTCTGTTATTATCACCGGTCTTGAAAAAATAGAAAGATTCGAGGTAGCAGATCATGCTGCGTTCGTTCGAGCGGGAATGCCATTCATCGAGGGCGACCCGGGCTTCCTGAATGCGGTCACTGAGCAGGAGTAATGAAATATAGGTTGGGTAAGCCTCAGGATCGGTAAATGGCCGGCTGTTGGCAGCATCGTTGAGAATTACATTCAACTCGTTGACTCTGCCGCCCTGAAGGGCGAACAGGCCGGCAGCGAGGCTGACAGATGGCAGATTATACCCACGTCTGAAAGCACGGGCCAGTCTTTTGGCAGCCTTATCGTTTTCGCCGCGCTGCATGAGGTAGCCAACCCAGAGAAGTTCAATTTCCGGGTTACCCGGGTCACGAACACCGGCTTCCTGTAAGGCCTGACCGGCTTCTTTGATTTTGTGCAATTCGAGCATGATGCGCGCCTGGGTAATATAGGCATCGGGGGAGTTCGGGTTGGCCTTGCTGAACTGCCCGACGAGTGAAACAGCTTTGTTCCACTGGTCGATATCGTATAAGGCCCGGAAATAACTGCCGGCTGAGCTGCCGGGATGCGAATCGGTGATCATGGCTTTAACAAAAAGCAGAATCGGGTGATGCGGAGCCTTTGCCAGGCCCTGTTCTGCCAGATTCAGAGCATCACGATTGCGCCCGAGATACCAGGCGCAGAGAGAGGTTAAAGAAGAGCCCTCCGGGCCCGGGTATTTTTTTTCGTATTCTTCAGAAAGGGCCAGGGCGAGATAGATCTGCCCGCGCTCAATAGCCTTCATTACCGATTCAAAGTGCAATTTTGGGTTGGCCAGGCGGTCAAGAAGCCTGGGCAGGGCATCTGAAATTTCGGAGAAATGGTCAGCAAGCCGGGTCTGGTCGACCGGAATCGGCCTTGGCTTTGTGGGTAATCGCGACAGATAACGCTGAGCAACCTTATTCACCTGAGTAAGAGAGCTTGCTTTTCTTAGCCATTCAGAGGCCAGCAGAGGCTGACCGGCCTGCAGTTCTATCACACCGAGAAGATTTAGAAGATTTTGACTGCGGTTGCCGTCAAAGAATAGACGCAGTGCATAAAGACGTGATGCGTCGAGGTTTCCGGTGGCCATTGTCTCTCTGGCCAGTTTATAAAGCTCTTTGGGGCTCAGAAGGTTGGGCTTGTCAAATGCCTCCTGTGGCGAAGCCGAAATACCAGAGCCGGATTCAGCACCAAGAGGGACTGTAAAGGACATAACCAGAAACAACAAACTGAAAGCTGCTGTAATTATTCTATTCATTTTTCAATTATAGCAGCGCCAAAACTCTGAGCCAAGCAACTTTAACCTTAAAGTTTGAGTCAAAGGCTGCATTTTTTTCTGCGCATGGCCGAAAGGCACAAACTTTATCGGCAGAAAAGTTCATAAAAAATTATTCTAATGGCCTGACCTTCAGTGGCAACCATTTTTTCAGCTTTTCGACTATCACATCAGGCATAATTGGCTTGCTTACGTAATCGTTCATACCGGCTCTTATGCAATTTTCGCGGTCGCCCTGCATGGCATTGGCCGTCATGGCGATAATCGCGATATCATGGTGCCTCACAGCCGAATTTTTAGCTCTGATCAGGGTGGTAGCGGTAAACCCATCCATTACCGGCATTTGAATATCCATAAAAACCAGGTCAAAGTCCATCAATTCCAGCAGTCTGACGGCTTCTTCGCCGTTGGCGGCAACATTGGTTCTGATGCCAAGACCTTCGAGCATACCCCGGGCAACCATCTGGTTGGTGATATTGTCTTCAACGATAAGAACTCGTGAATTATAGTTTGAAAACATATTTCTGGCTACGGCTGTTCGGCTGGAAGAAGCCCCCGGAATCAAATCGTGGTTGCCAAGAAATTCGTTATTCTGCATCATCTGCAGCTTCTTTAACAGGTCTGAAGCACGAAGAGGCTTATCTATCGCAACCAGACGCGGCAGATTGCCAAATTCACTGCTGTATTGCGAGAATGGTGACACCATAAGAACTTTATAAGCATCAACCAGCTTTTCATCGCTATGAATAAGGGTTTTGAACTCACCGGCATGTTTTGCGACAGTCTGTTGATCAATGAGAATCAGCTGAAAAGGGTTTTCGGCAATGATTGCATGCTGCAGAAATTTTGAGGCACAGAAAAATTCATCAGCCTCAGTAACCTTCATACCCCAGAACTCAAGCCGCCTTCTGAGAACCATGCGGTTCAGGCTGCTTTTGTCAATGATCAGCACGCGGTAACCTGCCAACATTGGGCCAACCACTGCATCTATCCTCTCTTTCTGCAGCGCCAGAGTAATCGTGAACCAGAAGCTGCTGCCCGGATTGCTTGCATATGGCCCTGAGAGAAAAGAAGGGCTTTCGAAACCAATCTCGCCGCCCATAAGCCTGACAAGTTGCTGTGAAATAGAGAGCCCCAGCCCTGTACCGCCATATTGTCTGGTATTCGACTCATCGATCTGAGTAAACTTGTTAAAAAGGAGATGAATTTTGTCTTTCGGGATGCCAATGCCGGTATCATGCACCAGAAAACGTAAAACCACTGCCTGGTCGTTTTGAGATTCGCGCAGAATCTGAATGATTACGCTACCTGAGTTGGTAAATTTGATGGCATTTGCGGTCAGGTTGGTCAAGACCTGCAGCAACCTGCTGGGATCGCCCCTGACAAGGGAAGGCACAACCGGGTCACAGTCACAAACTAGTTCAATACCTTTTTCGCAGGCCTTGAGAACCATTGTCGAAGTAAAATCTTCAAGCAATGAATTCAGGTCAAAATCTACGGTCTCGAGATCGAGTTTTTCGGCCTCGATTTTTGAAAAATCAAGAATATCGTTGATGATCGAAAGAAGCGATGAGGCACTGTTGTGGGCTATCTGGGTGTATTTGCGCTGTTCATCGGTCAACCTGGTATCGAGAAGCAAAGTAATCATGCCGAGAACCCCGTTCATCGGGGTGCGGATTTCGTGACTCATATTGGCAAGAAAGCAGGACTTAGCGCGGGTAGCGCTTTCGGCAGCCAGTTTGGCCTGTTCAAGCTGAGCGGTGCGGTCAATTACCTTTTGTTCAAGAGTTCTGTTGGCTTCTTCAAGCATAAGCTGTGAATTACCAAGACGTTCGATCATCTTATTGAAAGAATCGGCCAGAATACCCAGTTCGTCAGATCTCGAGACCTCAAGGCGTTTATCGTATTCGCCAGCCCTGAAATTGCAGACATGCTCGGTTATCCAGGTCATCGGTCGGCCCAGATACACCCTGAATGCCCACTGAAAAAGAAAAAGCAGAACCGAAGTTTTGATCAACCAGGCAAGCCCGGTCAGCAGAAAACCAAATTTGACACGGTCATTGACCACCTTCGACCCGGAAAACAGCTTAACCATACCAATTTCGGTAACTTCGCCACGAAAAACGTTGGTAAGGGTAAATTCATGAACAAACAACCCGGCTTTGCTCTGATCAAGACCATCACCAAAGGCAGTCATAACCTTGCCATTGATATTTTTGATTTCGATACCGGTGACCATGGGAAGATCAAAAATAGATCTGGCAATCGCCACAATCTGCCCATCGTCATACTGCCAAACAGCTGTAGAAAGAGATTTGAAAAAGGTAGGCTCGAGACTGGCCAGTTCGCCGGCCACCAGATTCCGGGTGTGATTGAACTCAACCAGGTATTGTATGCCGGTTACAACAAGCGACAGCAGAAAATATATGATCAAAACAACAAACAAAAGCTTGTTGGAAATTGACCTCTGCAAAAAATTCATATCTCTCACTCAGACATTAAAAATAGGGGCAGAAACCATGAGGCTGGTATCGGAAAAGATAAGCGAACAATCGGCCAGACAAGCTGGCCGATAAATCCACCAGAAAACACTTCAAACAAGAACCTGTCAGTTCACCAGCGGCGGGCTCGCCTCTTTCTGGCTTCTTCGGCGGCCTGACGCGCTTTTTCTTCTTTGATCCTCTGTGAGAATTCTGCGTCCATGCGCTTACGTTCTTCATTTGAGCGAATAACCACCGGGTTTTCGCGAATTGCGCGCAATTCGCCGCCATCGAGCCAGATACCGCCGCAGCCATAGCACTCATCAACAAAAATGCCCGAACCTTCACGATGTTCACGCCGTCTCATCTTGACGCCACATTTGAGGCAGGTGATTTTATCGCGGTTATCAGTGTTGCGCGGCGTGTTAAACGAAAGAAGTTTCAATACAACGGGGTCATCCAGCCCCTCTTCCTGTTCGTCGAGTCTGAAAAGTTCGGCGGCATCAAACCAGATTCCACCACAACCATTCAAGCAGGCTTCCAGCTCTACATCAGCTATAGTGACAATTTCAAGAGCCTTACCGCAAGCAGGGCAGGTATAACCTTCATTTCTGTTCATAGCGTCTCCAATCAATCAAGTTTTCTGGGCCGTGACCATCTGACAAAGCAACCCAGGGTTTCATTTATGGCATCGCCATCAAAATATTCGGGGTCAAAATTTTCGGCGGTTGGCTGAAAGCCCTTGGCCCAGGCAACCATCGAAGCGTGCTGCTTGTTTTTCGGGTTTTTGATGATTTTGCGGAATTCTTCGTAACCAGGGGGGCCGCCAACGTCTTCGGGCGGGCAGGCTCGCTCGCCCTCGAGGCAGCTTATTTCGCAGTCATCTTCGCGAAGCTTGTAATCGGAGCTTTCGAGGGTCAGACGATGCGCCCATGACTCGCCAAAATCATACACATAGAGACAGCTGTCGCCCTTTTTTTTGAAGAGTTTGCTCAGGCGAACCGAAGCCTCGAGAGAAGTAGTTTCATCGTCGAATTCTTCATCGAGATTCTCGACAAAGCGCTGTTTGCCAAAGTTGAACTCATGAAGATGCGAATCTTTCCAGCCCATAATAATCTGAATTACATCATGCAGACGATCGAGAGAAATCTCGGCGGGTACAACAAACCTCCGCCAGATCAAAGGCTCGATTTCCATCATTTCTATTCTGAGAAGATAATATTTTTGTTTCATCAGAACCTGCCTTTCACAAGATTATTATACACTACCCTAGCAGCCTTTCAAGTACTACTCACTCAACAAATGCAGCATAATTGGTATAATAAAAATGAATCCTGAGTGAGTGAGAAATTCATTAATGAAGCAAAAACTGGCATTTTCTCTTTTTCTGGCACTCTTCACAGTGGCATCAGCCCTTACGCCTGCAGCTGAAGCACAAAAGTTGCGGGAACGCATTAAACAGGCGCTGATCGGCAAACTTGACCAGCAAAGCCTCAAGCAAAATGTCAGTTCTACCAGGCTATATTTTGAGCATGAAGGGCGCAAACGCTCATATTATCTTTACCTGCCGCAAAAATGGGACAAAAAATCACCGCTCCCGGTTGTTTTTCTCTTTCATGGCGGCGGAGGCGGTGGCAGAGGAGCTCTATATTATTACGAACTTGAGCAAAAGGCTGAAGAAGCCGGTTTTATGCTGGTTGCCCCAGACGGAACCGGTGAAGCAGACAATATATTGCTGACCTGGAATGTGAGCTTCGGTTTCGGTTATGCACAAAAAAACAGGGTCAATGACACCGGGTTCATTGCC
>JAQUZA010000233.1 GCA_028691595.1 Candidatus Rifleibacteriota bacterium | reverse complement strand
TTGTGGTATGGGTACCTTATAATGAAGGTTGGGGTGAGCAGGAAGCTTTTAAAACCAACGCCAGTTTGAGTTGGCTGATGGAGTATGATAAGACACGCCAGATGGGAAAACCGCGATGGGGAGTTTCTTGCTCTGCTGCACCCCGACGGCCTGTCACTGTTCGATGGTGGCAATCTGTGCAAGGTAGACGTGCCCGAGAGAGCGTATACCTCTATGGTTGCCGACCGTCTGAACAATCTGTGGCTTGGATCTGCGAACGGCCTTATCCGTATCAGTCCTGACCTCGAACAACAGGAAGTTCTCGATGGAGAGTTCAACAGCAAGCATGTCGTATTCATGGCGGCAGCCCCAGATAACGCCAGATACCCTTTCACCATCGCGGTGGTTGTTGATGGCCGGGCACATCTTCTGCAATATTCTGATCCGGTGCCCTTTCTCGGCAGGAAAAAGATAGCCGATAGCCTGCATCGCTTCAGGCTTGCCAATACTGAGGTTTTCGGCGGTGGTCAGATACTGCTTTTCGATGGCAAAGACTGGGAAGCCCTCGCCAGGCCCGGCGTTCTCTCGATAGCTTTCGACCAGTCATACCTCTGGGTTTCGACTGCCTGCCGGGTCATTCGGCTGTTTATGCCTGTTCTGGTCGAAACATATTGAATCTGTCGTAATGAGCCAACTCTTGAATTGAACCGTATTTGACTTGAATTAAATTGTCGAGTAACGAAACAGCAATATCGGTTGATGGCTGCAGAAAGCTTGTGCATAGCTGTCAAGCATAGATTAGATTTACGGCTGGCCAAAGGTGTAAAAAGTGATATAGTTTTGTATCTCTGAATGATAATTGAACTTTAAATTATGAATGTCTGGCAATATGGCCATGGAGAAATTGATATGAAAAGAATTTCCGCGTTTCTGCTGATTACCCTCCTGTTCTTTTCTGCCTTTTTAGATGCGAATATTCTGTTCGCAGCAGAGCTGTCAGCGAACGGGATGGAATACATCGAAGTTCGTAATGAAAAAAACGAACGGGTAAAATTCTCCAGATTGATTTTGGGAACAGACCACCTGGCCCAGGAAGACTGGTACGGTCCAAACTCCAGAAAAATAACCGAACAGGGAATCAATGAATTACTCGATGAAGCCGTTCGTCTCGGAATCAACCTTTTTGACACTTCTCCTATCTATGTTGGCGATATTGAATTCAGGCTTGGCAAGTGGATAGAATCATACCGGCAGAAAAACCCTGGCAAAAAGCTATATACCCTTTCAAAAGGCGGTTTCCCATTCGATCTCTACTGGGCAAAAAAACTTCCTGCCGGCGAAAACGCTTTCTGCCTGCTCGAGATGTTAAAGACGAAGGGCATAATGGCTGAGGGGTACACAGATCTGCCGAATGTTCCCAACGGCACTTATGCCAGTCGCCTGTTCGGCAGCAAAGAACTGATAATCGAAAGGGTCAGCGAAGAACTGGGTCACACCATGAAAAACCTTAAAACATACCCCGACGTTTATCTCATGCACCGCGACGATGGAGACTTTATCAATTTCGAACCGGTTAAAAGAAGCCAGAATTCTGTTAAAACAATAATGGAAGCTCTTAGCTCAAGAGAAATCCGCGAAAAATACACGTTTCTTGGCTGGTCAAACTGGAAACCACACCGAATCACCAGATCACTGGCGCTGGCAAAAAAGCAGACTGATCTGGCAAAACCGGTTTTCAACAGCCCGTATTTTTCTCTGTTCGAGATGTCTGAGAGGGCTATTCATGCTGGTGGCGTGCAGGTTTCCCACGAAGACATGCAGGATGAGAACTTCCTGAAGGGAATCAAAATGATGCCATACTCTCCTCTGGGCGGCATCAGTATTCTTGACCGGCCCGAGCCCTGCTGGGAAAACGCCCGCAAAGATGCCAGGCGAAAGTATGCCCAGGGCGACCCATACTGGAAAAATGTCTATCACGCCATTTTCACCTGCGCCAACGAAGAAAGATATAACCGGGTTGTCAGGTTCACCAACGATTTCAATAAAAAGCACAAAACATCTTACGCGGTCGACCAGATGGCCAACGCCTACGCCCTGGCCCACAAACGCACTGATTTTCTGGTAATTGGCCCGATAACCATCGAGCAGCTGCGAAGAACCGTCGCCGCCCTCAAACTGTCAAAAATGCTGACCAGAGAAGACCTCGATTTTCTCTATTACGGCAACGAATAAACAGAAAACTCCAACAACATCTTCTACGCACAAAAAACCCCGCAGTCTGCGGGGTTTTTCAATTAGTCAAAAGCTTTATACCGTTTTTAACGAGCTATAACAGCCTTAGATTGTTAAATATGACAAAGTAGCTGTGAACTTACCGGTCAATTTGCCGCCATTTCGGCATATTTGCGGTAGAAAGCTGCGCGCTCAGTGGCATCTGCAATCTCTTTGCGCGGAACAACGACCACATTCGGGCCTTCTGGTTTTGAGAATGACTGTTCCATGAACATTTTTACGATTGCGGGCGGCACCGGGTAAAGAATGTCGAAGGGGTCCTGTTCGGCTTTGCCTTCACGAATCGCTTTGGTGCGCTCCATGGTTCTTTCGGTGTTGGTCTGAATGAGATCGAGTATTTTGCAGACATTCGCGCTCAGGCCTTTTCTATCAACCTTATCCAGCGTGGTTCCCCACAGGTTGATCGATCTGAGTTCATTGACTTCCATGCTGGTGAGGTTGACGGTAGGCTCAAAATAAACCAGTTTCATGCGGTAGGGAATTCCGGCATACAATGGGTCCGGGTTTTCCATGGTGATGGGTGAGCGGTATTCCAGGTCGGTATTGACACCATTGTAGAAGACGCTGTAACCACGGCCAAGATACAGATCGGTCATACGATTCACCACAAACCATGCCAGCGTGCTTTCCCAGGGCGCGAAGCAGGGCCCGAATTCATTGAACAGCATATATCTGATGTTGTCGCACGAGGCATTAACCACATTGCCCAGTTCATGATAAAAAGTCGATTTGCCGCAACCGGCCGCGCCGATCGGAATAATGAGCTTCGGGTCTGCAGATGTGAGCGTGCTTTTGTTCCAGTTTTTGTTCTCTTTTAAAGAAGCCGCGATAAAGGCTTCCATGTGCTCTTCACCCTTTTTGAGAAGAACGTTCGGGTCCTGTTCGGTGATCTGAGCGATCAGAATGGCCAGATAGGTGTTGATTACATGATAAGGACTGAGTTTGAAGCAGAAGTCAAACTTTGCCAGGTCTTGCATGGCCTTCGCAAAATCGGGCTCGGCCTTGATGAGATACTTCTTTTCTGCGGCATTTATCGCAAAAATCGGCCCGTTGTACATGTTTTTAGCATCTTTGAGCAGTTCTTTCGTGTCGCCTTCAGCTGTGGCAGCTTTGAGAATATTGGCGATGCAGATGGTGATGTCCTTTTTCCAGATTATATGCTCGTCGCTTTTAATAATCTCTGCCAGAGCCGGCAGGTTGTATTTCTCAGCAATCTGTCCGAAAATTTTTCTGGTTTCCTGGTTGGTGCTCATTTATCTTACCTTTCTGTTGCAAAAGCTGTTTTATAAACATTTGACGCTGACAAACAATCATCGCCAGGTCAAAATGCCAACTGACAAAAAATATTCGCAACCATTATAACCGATACAATTCTTTTCTGTAATTAGCCAGCCGCGCTTAAATTTTAAAAACCGGCCTCCGTCACACACTGAATTAGATTGGTACTCATCATCGCCTCATTTATGCCACGAAAAGTTGAAAATGGGAATCTCATCTATTCGGCGGAAATTTCAGCTCCCGGCATGGGCAAATTGACTTTGTCAGCAGCTTAAATTATGCTTTATTGAGTTAAAGCTGCTTATTACAGAATTCTGCTTCCGGGGTGTTAACGCTTTTGTATCGAGAGGCATTTTTTGAAAAGAATATTATATGTCAGCCATTTTTCACATGACTGGAAAAGCAACGAAATCCAGAACCTGGCAGATAAAGCCGCACAAAACAATCGCGAACTTTCAATTACCGGCATGCTGCTTACTTTTGAACGGCTTTTTTTTCAGATCATTGAAGGCCCCGAGGCAGGCATTGCCAGCCTTTTCAATAAAATCTGCCAGGACCCCCGGCATTGCGAAATAGCAATCATTCAGACAGAAGCAAACGTTCAAAACAGGCTTTTTAAAGACTGGCACATGCGGGCTTTCGACCTCGACCGCAACCCCGATGCCCTTGAATATTCAGTAAAGGTTCTTTTAAGAAGCCTGCTCGGCAATTTTGAACTCATAGGCATGTACAATCACCCCGGAATTCTCGAAAAAATCAAGGCGGGCATAAACCCGGCCGCCATCGCACCGGCAAGAATCAAAAAAATTGTCATGTTTGCCGATATCGTCGGCTTTTCAAAGCTCAGCGAGGAAATCCCGGTTGAAAGCGTCTTCAAGATTGTCACCAGCTTTTTTGAAATTGTCACTGAAGCCGTCAAAAAGCACGGCGGGGCAGTCGAAAAGTTCATCGGCGATTGCGTAATGGCCTCTTTTTCTGAAAATTCTGCCCGGAATGCCATCGGTGCCGGGCTTGATATTCTTCTCAACACCTCGAAGATTCTGGTGCCGGTAACTGCCGGCAATTCTCCTGAAACACTTGCCTGTGGCATCGGTTGTGCGATCGGAAGCCTGATCCAGGGAAACGTCGGTTCTGGAGACCGTCTCGATTACACAATTCTCGGCGACACAGTCAATACCGCCCAGCGACTTGAGCAATTTACAAGAATTCTGCCATTTTCCCTGGCGATGACATCTGAATTGAAGCATGCTGTCGCAGATTTCTTTCCCTGTATAAGTCTGGGTGTTCACGATCTTAAAGGCAAACAGACTTCAGTCGAAATCTTTTCTGTAGATTGCCCTGTAGCGCGCAAACAACCCGCGAAATAGAGCTCGGTTACTTTGTTGAATTGAATCTGAGGAACTTGAAGGAGTAAAAATCATGCGTTCATTGTTCATCGTTCTTGGCTTTCTGCTTCTAACAGCATCTGTAGTTTCTGCCGGGCCGGTTGCCCCTGCAGACATAGACTCTCAGGCTCTCTGGTATGGTCATGTCGATGCAGAGGCCATCATGCAGTTGCCCATTGTTAAAGAATTGCACCAGCGCGCAATGAACAAGCCCAAAAAGACGATGTTCGGCAAGCTCATGCAAAAAACCGCCATGCACCTGATGAGCGAATTTCTCAGCGCCACAATCTACGCAACGCAGTATGAAGGCGACTTTGGCGTGGTTTTGATGAAGTTCAAAAACGACCTTCCCAAAGAGAACCTGGTTGCAATGCTGGCTCATAAATACCCCGGGCACGAAGAAACCCTGCTGCAAAATCGCCAGGTTTACACCTGGAAGATGGTTTGCGGCCGCAGAAAAATGCAACTTTCCGGATGCTTTGTCAATGACCGACAGATTCTTGTGGGTATTGACCTCCGCCACGTCGAAAACGCCCTAAAAGTTCTTGATAAAGAACGCCCGGCAATGACCCTCGATAACTCTTTGTTCAAGGGGCTTGTTCCAGGCACGCTTTTCATTTCACGGGCCCTCGAAGTACACGCAAATTACCAGTTTTCGACTTACTGCCCGGTATTACGCCATTGCAATGAAGCATTA
>JAQUZA010000232.1 GCA_028691595.1 Candidatus Rifleibacteriota bacterium | reverse complement strand
GATGGTTTCTGTCGGCTTTCCATCCGGCCCGCGGCTCAGGTATCTCTTCGAAAGAACCTTCTGGGCGTTTGGGGAAAATCTATGGGCAATGGTTGTGGTGGGATTCATCTGGTCATCCTTACGGGAATTTTGTTTGAGCGAGCTGACCCAACGGGGCAGCGGGTTAAATCATATTTTCATGGCCGAATCGAGAAAGCTTTCTATTTTTTCGCAACCGATCTGATGTATGGTCGTGCGCCCAAGGGCTTTGGGCAGAATAAACTGGTAACCGTTGTGACTCTTTTTCTTGTCCTGAGAAAGGTTCAGCAGGATTTCTTTTTTATCAAGTTCAGCGGGAAGGCTTGTTGGCAGGCCAAGTTCAGTCAAAATGGCCTTGAGGCCTTGTGAATAATCATCCTCGAGTATGCCTTCGGCCGCCGCCGCTTTAATTGCCATCAGCATGCCAAGCCCAACTGCCTCACCGTGATGCAGTCTGATGTAATTGCCCGCAGCTTCGAGAGCATGACCAAAGGTGTGCCCCAGATTCAAATGCGAACGATTACCCTGGTCGAGCTCATCACCGGCTACAAATGATTTTTTTATGTGTATGGAACGCCTGATCAGTCTCTGCATCAGAGGTAGTTGTTTTGACTTGATCTCATTCAGATTCTTGAGAATAAAACGGAAATAGGCGGTGTCGGCGATTGCCCCGTGTTTGACCGCTTCAACCAGACCGTAAGCCAGTTGATTCAATGGCAGGGTGCGCAGAACAGAAACATCGATTGCCGTGAAAAAAGGTTGATAAAAGGTCCCGGCAAGGTTTTTTCCCTGCGCAAGGTTTATGCCGTTTTTGCCGCCGATACAGGCATCAACCATTGCCAGAAGCGAAGTGGGAAGCATTACGAGCGGCAGGCCCCTTTTGTAAATAGAGGCAACAAAACCGGCCAGGTCGCAGATTACACCCCCACCAAGGGCAATGACAGGGCAATCTCTGTCCATTTTTGCGTCGCAGAGCTTGCTCAGAATCGTGCTGGCAGTTTCAAAATTTTTGTGTTTTTCGCCATCCGGTACAACAATCTCGCTGACGGCAAAGCCTCTGGAACGCAGTTCAGAGAGTAGCGGCTGAAGATACCACTTGGCAATGGTTTCACTGGTTACCACGGCGCAGTTTCTCGAAGCTCTGAATCGCAATAGGCGTGAAACAATCTCTTTTACAATGTCGTTTCCAAGAATGATTTCGTTAATACTGCTGCGTTTGAAAACAAGTCGTTGTGATTCCATTTTATCCGGCCTCGGGTCCGAAAAAACTGATGTTGTTTTGCTTGAGAATTTCTGCCATTGCAACTGTGGGCAATTTTCTCAACCTGGCAAGCTGTTCAAGGGTTGCGGTCATGAAGGCAGGTTCGTTGCGTTTGCCTCTCTTGAATTGAGGCGCAAGATACGGGCAGTCGGTTTCTAAATGAATGCGGTCTTCGGGGAGATGCTTGAATACTTCGCGGGTAAGCTCAGACTTTGGAAAAGTCAGAGCACCACCGATTGAAAAGTGAAAACCATTGTCAACAGCTTGTCTGGCAATGTTAAGGTCGCCTGAAAAGCAGTGAAGCAAAACCTTCGGTGGGCATGACAAACCCTGTATCGCTGTAAAAAAAGCATCGTAGGCCTCGCGTACATGAATGACCGCAGGCAGGTTCAATTCGGCTGCCAGAAGCCACAGTTGCCTGAAGACACTGATCTGGGTTTCACGTGGCGAAAGATCGTAGTGAAAATCAAGGCCTATCTCACCAATGCCGATAACACAGGGGTCAGAAGCCATTTCTTTTAGTTCATTCAATGAATTCTCGTTGAAGGTCGAGGCATCATGAGGGTGAATGCCGACCAGAGACCTGCACACCGGAAATTTTCGGGCAATTTCAATTGCCCTGTGAGAATCTTCGATGCTGGTACCGGCATTGATGATTCTGGTGATGCCTGCTTCTGCCGCCCTTCTTACAACCTCTTCGAGGTCTTCTGAGAATTTCCCGTCCTGAAGGTGGGCATGAACATCTGTCAATGGGCAGGTAATCATTATTTAACCCTGATGCCGGTTTTTGCCGGTTTATCAGGAGAAACCAGGGCGAGACCTCCGTCTTCGGTGGCTGCAGCCAGAATCATGCCGTGCGAAACAATACCTCTGATTTTGGCGGGTTTGAGGTTTTTAACCATGACCACCTGCCGACCCAAAAGTTCTTCCGGTTTGTAGAAGGCAGCAATTCCTGCAACCAGTGTGCGGGTTTCGTCGCCAGTATTAACGGTCAGCTTCAGCAGTTTATCAGCGTTTTCTACCTTTTCAGCAGTTTCGATACGGGCGATACAAAGTTCAGTTTTAAGAAAATCGTCAAAGCTTACCAACCCTTCTTCAGCAGAGATTTCAGCTGGTTTTGCCGCAACCTCTTTGGTTTTTGCAGGAGCTTTCTCGACTTTTTCGCCTTTGCTGCCCTTTTTGAGGTTTTGAATGCGCTCGGTTTCGAGTCTTGGAAACATTGGTGCCGGTTCTGTGCACCTGGTGCCGTCTGCAAGCTGTCCCCATGCCAGCTTATCAAGGCTGACACGGTCATTATGGCATCCAATCTGGCGCAGAAATTCGGGGGCCAGATGCGGCATAAAAGGTTCAACCAGAAGAGAAACAAACCTGATGCCCTCGCCGATTGTATAAAAAACCTCATCGAGTGTTGCCCAGTTCTGTTCTTTGGCGAGTTTCCAGGGTGCGGTTTCATCAACGTATTTGTTCAGCCGTTGAATCAGATCCCAGATGCGTTTCAGAGCTTCATGAAAAAGAAAGTTTTCCATGGCTGTAGTGTAATCTTTTTTTATGGCACCGGCCATCTCAGCTATTTCGATACTCTGCGGTAATTTCGGGGCAACTTTGTGAAATTGTCCTTCACGGTTTTTGATCAGCATCGGCAGCATACGTTGGCAAAGATTGCCGTAATCATTGGCAAGGTCGGCATTATAGCGCAGAACAAAATTGTCTTCGGTATAGGTTGCGTCCATACCAAAAACCATTTCGCGAAAAAGATAAAACCTGAAAGGGTCAAGCCCGTAACGGGCAACCAGTTCGCGTGGGTTGATAATATTGCCAACTGATTTCGACATTTTGCCCTCGCCGGTAACCCACCAGCCATGCGCAAAGATGCATTCAGGAAGCTTCAGCCCCAGAGCCATAAGCATGGTGGTCCAGTACACGGCATGAGTAGTAAGAATGTCTTTGCAGAAAAGGTGGCACGAAGCAGGCCAGATCCGGTTGAATTTTTCCATATCAAAGGGGTAACCGACCGCCGAAATATAGTTGGTTAAAGCATCAAACCAGACATAGGTAACATAATCAGTGGCGAATGGCAGTTCAATGCCCCAAGATAGCCTGCTTTTGGGCCTGCTGATGCATAAATCACCCAACGGCTGACGCAAAAAACCAAGAACTTCATTGCGGCGATTTTCGGGTCTTATGAAGCCAGGATTGGCGTTGATATGGTCGATAAGTTGTTGCTGATACTTCGACATCTTGAAGAAGTAATTTTTTTCAGATATTTCCTGGACAGCCCGCTTACAATCAGGACACATTTTGTCGGGAACTTCTTTTTCGGTCCAGAAGCGCTCACATGGAGTGCAATACCAGCCGCTGTATTCTGCTTCATAGATGTCACCCTTTTTCCAGAGCTCATTGAGAGCATAGCACACGACTTTTTTGTGGCGGTCCTCGGTGGTTCTGATAAAATCGTCATAGGTTATGTCGAGTAATTCCCAGAGGGATTTGAACTTGCCTACCAGACTGTCAGTATGTTCGATCGGTGTCAGACCGCGGGCCTTTGCCGCCTGTTCAACCTTCTGGCCATGCTCATCAGAGCCGGTTAAAAAATGAACGCTTCTGCCCATAGAACGGTTGTATCTGCTGATAATATCAGCAGACAAGGTAGAGAAGGCATGCCCGATGTGAAGCTCATCATTGGCGTAGTATAGGGGTGTGGTGACGTAGAAAGATTTTTCTGCTGACATGGGCAACCTCAAATATTTTAATTTAAAACGAGTTATTAGCTTAAGGGTTCATTCTGCCTTATGAATTACAGCCCGGTTTCCACCAGCTTCTCTTGCCTGGTTGGAAGCCTGAACAGAGGCTTTCATAAGATTACGCACGTCAGTTACGGTTTCAGGGTAACTGGCTATGCCTGCAGAGACGGTGATCGAAAGTCTTTTGCCGTCGAATTCAAGGCTTTCTTTTTCGATGGCTTCCTTGATACGGCCTGTTAAGTAAACGGCACCTGCCAGGTCGGTATTCGGCAGCAGCAGAAAAAAGCGTTCCTGCATTGAAGAGGCGGTATCGGTATCACGCAAGGTTCTGGCGATGACTTTGCCGCAGACACCGTTCAACTGGGTCGCAAATTCGGCATTTGTATCTGAGACAATTTTTTTGAAATTGTCGATATCAATGATTACCAGACTGAGCATCTGGGCATAGCGCACCGACCGGGCAGATTCTTCGGCAAAATATCCCTTCCAGACGTTGTGGGCTGAGAGACCGGTAAGTTCATCGACGAAGAGATTTGCATACATACGGTTGCGTTCAATAACAAGAGAAGCCAGGGTACACAGGTCTTTGACATACGGCAGGTCTTCATTGCGAAAAACCGGCGGAACTACACGGTTGATAAGATTCATAACGCCGAGAACCTGACCGTCAGCACTTACTATTGGCGCACATAGCAGGCTGGCAACCTTCTCATCCTTGCTGCGGAATTCGCTGAACTGCTTGAAGCGTGGGTCTTTGAACCCTTTGTTGGCAATAAGAGGCAGACCATCTTTAATAACCTGACCGGCAAGGCCTTCGTGTGGTTTCAGGCGGATTGAAGGGTATTCTTCTTCGGCGAGGTCGTCAAGAAGGCTTTTTTCGACTCCCCTGACACAGGCCACCGTCATTTCATGCTTTTCCCTGTTGATGAGTAGAATTGAGGCCCATTGGACATTCATGGCCGTGACGGCTTCATCAAGAATGGTCTTGAGATTGCTTTGAAAATCGAAGGTGGTGTTGAGGGTCTGGGCAACTTTTAACAGCGAGCGGGTTGAGGCCAGTTGCTGTTCGTTAATGCTGATCTGTACCTGGGTTTTTTCCTGTTCTTTTTCCTGTTGAAACTGCTTTTTGCCAAGAGAGACGATTTCCTGGTTCCATTCGCTGAAAATGCGGTTTAATTCAAAAGAGACTTCGGCAATTTCATCCTGGCCCTTGTCGCTTATGGAGGCGGCAGATTTTTTTGTCTGGAAAACCTGAAGGGCGTGAAGGATGAGATCAACAGGCGTGATTATTGACGCGGTAACCAGAACAGAGGTGATAATGGCGTTGATAAGCGCGATTACACCGATAAAAAAAGCGGTTGCATTGGTGATCGCCACGCCTGAGTATTGAATATACACGAAAATAACTACCGGCAGCAGTGAGACCAGTATAAAGGTCACCAGCAGCCGGATTTTAATCGAAAAATTTCGGAAAATATTCAATCTGTGTACCCCGTTGAATTGATATGGATTCTATTTTATTGCCGGCCATGAAGTCAACAGGCAATCCGAACAAAAAAAATCTGTCAGCAAAACAGTGTCAGAGCTGCGAAAAATTGCCCCTTGCTGCCAGA
>JAQUZA010000231.1 GCA_028691595.1 Candidatus Rifleibacteriota bacterium | reverse complement strand
GAAATTGACGTAAGTAAGCTTGACGCTGTCGCGCATACTAAGGGCAGCCTCTGCGCTAATGACCACCGAAGTCTGTCGATCAGCAGAAAGGTCATCGCTGAAGCTGAGAATCATTCCCTGTGAGTCTATATTCCCTTTAAGTGCACTATTCCAGCTACCAGCCTGCAACACAATAACGGGTGGTCGTTTGTCGAGTGATTGGATTGCTTTTTCGGTCACTTCTGGCGTAATTTTTTCATACGCTGGTGCTTCAACCGGCTCATGAGAGTCGGTTGCAACTGCTACCGGCGCTTGAACGGTGCCGGCCGACAACAACACCTCTGAAATTCTGGCGTGAATACCGTCAGGGGAAAGACTTTTCATAATAAGAGCATTGTCGCGCATGTATTGAGCCGAGGGGCATTTATTGAGTTGAACGGCTGCTTTCTGAGCGTCCTCGTTTCGTCCTAGTTCAAGATTTGCCCAGATAAGATTGTAGTAAGCAGTTGGCTGATCGGTGCGGTCACCAAGGTTAAGAACCCTGTACTGCACCTGCAAGGCCTTTTCCCATTCATGATTCTCGAAAAGATAATCAGAAAAGATGAACAACATCTTTGCTTTCTGCTCAAAGTTGGTAGTTGAATCAACGGCGGCATCGAACCTGTCAGAAACCTCGGTAACGGTGCCGGTTGTTCTTGAATTTAAAGCCTCTTCAAGAAGTTCACCCACCTTGGGATCAGCAAAAGCTATGGATGCAAAAAAAAGACCAGCAAATAAAACAATAAGAGTTTTGCAGGCAGTACGGATCATGGTTTCTCCTCGTTTATCGATCACATGATTCAGGCCCCATTCTTAAGTTGCTGACCTGGTAAGCGAAATTAATTCTGTCCTCCAGAGTTTTCTGGTTCACGACTCATTATTGCAGACCCGAAGTTTTTGCAAAATCCTGCGATACCCCTGAAAAAATAGAGGTTTATAACCATTTCGCTTTTATCGGCGCAGGGTTATTGTTAATCAGTATGCAAGCCTGGCGACAATCTCTTATTGCCATTCTGACGGGGAATCTGCAGATTTTCCCGCAGCATCAACAAAGGAGGAAAATCTTCGGGAGGATGGAAATAACCGATACTGGCTCAATGAACCCGACTTAAAGGGCATGAGCTCTAACGAAACTTATGGTTTAAAGGAATTTAGATGAACAAAAATTTTAAGTGTCTATTTGGTTTTTCTGCGGCAGTAGCCATTTGTCTTTCCTGTACACCCGTTTTTGCCACTGAGGCTGATGACCTTATCGTTGCAAGCATTGAAAGAACTTATGTTTTTAAAACCTTTCTGAGCGACGAAGCAATCAGCACTGAGGCCAAGGACGGTGTTGTAACGTTAACCGGAACGGTGGCCGTTGATTCGCAAAGGGTTCTAGCACAGGAAACCGCCGGAAATACCCCCGGAGTCTCCAGCGTAGACAACAAACTGGTTACAGTGGCCGAAGCTGCTGCTGACAAGGCCGATTACTGGATCAGAAAAAAAGTGAAACTCAACCTTTATTTTCACCGTCATGTCAACGCCGGCAAAACAGTCGTTTCAGTTCGAGACGGCGTGGTAACTCTTCGAGGAGAAGCCATAAGTGCCGCTCAGAAAGATCTGACCACCGAATATGCCATGGACATCAATGGAGTAACGGACGTTAAAAACCTGATGACCATCGCTGATGCACCAAAGGTCGAAGAGAGAACCTTGGGTGAAAAAATCGATGATGCCTCGGTCGTAGCTCAGATAAAAGCGGCATTACTGGCTCATAGATCAACCAGTGCCTTAACCACCAAAGTAGAAGCCCGCGAAGGCGCAATAACCCTGACCGGAATCGCCAGCAACGAAGCTGAAAAAACACTTGTTACCAAGCTTGTCACAGGCATTCAAGGCGTAACCGTCGTCAACAATGCGATGACAATACAGGAACCCCTGACCAAATAACAGGCAAATTCACGTCTCCGGCAGGTGCGCTCATGGTGCCAGCCGGAGACTCTTTTTATTTCTGCGAACACGTCGACCTGCTTGCCGCAAAGCCCCGATTAATCGACATCTGCATTAACCATCCCTCGCACCATGTCCCTTTAACAGCAATGCAGGCTAATGTTGTGCAAAAACCTACAAGAGGTATTGAATCTGTATGTTACCGACGATAGATTCTCAGGAACAGGGTTTTCGTCTTTTTGTCATCGCTGCCGCCCTTGTGATAATAATTGACGGCATCAGTCAGGCGCAATCAGTTCTGGTATCTTTGCTGGTTGCCATATTTTTTGCGATGCTCGGAACCCCGCCCGTGTGCTGGCTGACTAAAAAAGGGGTCCCGTCCACATTGGCTGTGCTGGCGGTAGTATCAGTAATGATAGCCGTGCTGGTAGGGATTGGCGGGATCGTTGGGGCATCAATAAGCAGTTTTTATTCTGAATTGCCGGCTTATCAGGTACGCCTGCAACAGCAGATTGCAGAATTGCGGTCTTTTCTGGCAAACAGGGGAATCCGCGGAATGGATAAGATTCTCATTGAAGTAATTAACCCCGAGGCCATAATGAGCCTGACAGCCCGGTTGTTCACGGGTCTTGGGTCGGCACTGTCCGACATGTTCGTGATTCTGTTGACTGTCACTTTTATTCTTTTTGAAGCGGCTGGATTTCCCGACAAACTACGTGTTGCTCTAGGTGACCCGACGCAGGTTTTTCCCCAGTTTACCAGATTCGTTGACTATATTGAGCGCTACATGATTCTTAAAACGATCATCAGTTTTGCCACCGGTCTTCTGGTATGGGCCTGGCTTTCTCTCATCGGTGTTGACTTTCCGGTTCTCTGGGGCTTTCTGGCATTTCTGCTCAATTATGTACCGAATGTCGGCTCGGCCGTGGCAGCAATTCCAGCGATTCTTTTTGCCCTGATTCAAACCGGAACAAAAGAGGCTCTTCTGGCCGCCTTTGGCATTATGGCCGTGAATTTTATCCTGGGTAATGTTGTTGAAACCATGATTATGGGGCAAAAGCTTGGCCTGTCGCCGCTGATTGTTTTTCTCTCATTGATCTTCTGGGGAGGCTTACTAGGGCCGGTCGGCATGGTCTTGTGCATTCCTCTGAGCATGACCCTGAAATTTGCCTGTGAGAATAGCCCTGACACACTTTGGATTGCCGTTCTTCTCGGGCCCCAGGATCTTTCCATGACTGATAAAAATCTGCCACAGGGCCAGATGCTTGAAAAAGAAAAACTATCTTGATTATCTTGCCAGGACGTTTTACGAACAAGGCAAAAGACTAGTAATATAGTAGCTTCTTACGATTCCCCGATTCGGCTTAAACAAATAAACTGCTTATATCTCGATCATAAGTTTATAAGTTTAAGGGGAATAATCGTGAGAATGAAAATCAAGTCTTTTACCATGTTTGTACTGGTTGGTGCGATGCTTTTAAGCGTCATCTCAACCTCGTTTGCTTCTGAGAGCATGCGCCTGGCCAGTTCGTTGAAAAAAAGCCCCTATGACCAGTCGGGGCGTTTTGAAGTTGGCCCATTCATCGGTTACCACTACTTTGATGATAAACAGAACCTTGAAGATAGTTTCAGCTACGGCGGCCGGTTTGGTTATAATTTCACCAGTCATCTCGGCGCAGAAATTACCCTCGGAGTGGTAGACGCAGACGTAGACAACAAGTCGCTGACCGGCCTGGTTAAAGGTCAGTATCGAAGCCCCACCGGCAGTGTTGATCTGAAATACTATCAGGTCGATGCCATCTATCAATTCAGCCCGACGCAGAGATTATCACCTTTCGTGACTGCCGGAATCGGCAGAAGCCTGTATGACCCGGGCGTAATGAATAATGATACGAACACCATAAATCTTGGTGTCGGGGCAAAATACTGGGTAAAAGACGACATTGCTGTAAGAGTAGATGTCAGAGCTTTTGAGGAAAAATCTTTCCGAAATTACTGCGGCACCGTTGAACTGGTTTATGCATTTGGTGGCAGAGCGGAGCACAAAGAAATTGTGGTTGAAAAACCAGAACCGGTAACTGAACCGGTTGAAGTTGTTGTTGTTTCTGAAGAATCCCCGGTAGTTGAAGAAACAGTGCGAAGCGTTGCAGCTAAGCCTGGAATCATCGTTCTCGCGTTTGAAGATATCCACTTCAACTTTGACAGTTCAACCCTGACCGAAACCGCCAAAATTATATTGCGCAGAAGTGTCCGGATTTTGAAGGATAACCCCGAAGCAAAAGTGCGTATTGCAGGCTATACTTCCGCCTCCGGATCAAATGAATATAATCAGCGCCTGAGCGAAAGAAGAGCCGGAGCGGTTGAAAAATACCTGATTGAAAATGGCTTTTTCTCGCCTGATCGTTTGTCTACCGTTGGTTATGGCGAAAACAACCCGGCTGAGTATGAAGCCGCCCCGAAACAACTGTATTCAAAAGCCGCCATGTCAAACATGCGCGTTCTTTTCGAAACAATCCTGATTAACTGAGCAAAATTTTATTGCCTCAATTGTTTAGCAATTCATAAAAGCTGACAGTAAGAGCATAAATAAGTAACGCATGTGGGCATGGGTTCCTTCAGGGAGATTTAAAGCTACTGTCTTCCTTGAAACCCATGCCCACACACTTTTTAGTTGCAAAAGCCCTTTTCAAAATAACATCTGCGGGTTGAATAACGAAAAGGGCTTTTCCAGATCAGACAAAGAAATCACCTTTATGAAATCATACTGCCAAAGTATTTTCAGCATCAGCAAATTTGGCTATCAGCTCTGAGCTGCTTTATTGAACTGCTTTCTGATAGTTACGAAAGCCGTTCACACAGAAAATGAAGAGGTGGTCAAGTAATTCCAGCTGTCGCCGTCTATGGTCAACCGGGTTCTGTAGCTGTAATTTCCGCTGAACAGATGGGCAAATTCGGCTACAGCGGCCTGCGGATCGACAGCATAACGTTTCTGGAACCGCGCCGACTCTTCTGCCATGGCCAGTAGACCTCTTGAACTGGTGATTCCAGCATAGAGATTGTGCAATTCAAAATTGTCATTGATGTGTTTTTCGATTTTCTCTTTGTCGGGGTGATCGTTCTGAACTTTGACCCTGCCATCTGAAGCGATGCCCAGTTCTATTGGCGGCCGGGTAGAGATGTTTTCGTCACGGATAAACCTGCTCAGATGCTTTTGAAATATGTCTGATGCGGCCGCAAGATTGGTTTCAATTTCAGATCCGCTTAGGATGCCATTGTTGTCGAGATCCTGAAATGCCCACTTTGACTTCAGGAGGGGCCGAAGTGGCTCACCGGGCTGGTGTGGCTCGATTCCAAAGGTTTCTTTCAGATCGCGCTGTATCGCGAGGTCGACTTGCGATTGAACCCTGACGTTTGACGGGTTCTGAATCGCACCCGCAGACTCGCTGCTGCTAGCCATCTGAAGAGCTTCAGCAAATTCACCGGCAAACGGATCAAGGGAGTTTGGCGCTGCACTTTTTTGGACGAGACCGTTATTATGCGCAGAGGGAGCCTGGCTTTTTATGACAGATGAGTACATAATTAGTCTCCATGTCTGTCTTCCGTGACCGAATTTTTGACACTTTCCCCTGTCTATAATAAATATATCGGCATCTCAATCTGGCTTTCTTAGAGATCTTTTGCCAGC
>JAQUZA010000230.1 GCA_028691595.1 Candidatus Rifleibacteriota bacterium | reverse complement strand
GCCCGACGCTCCATCGATGTGCAGTATTTCATCATGGATAAAGATATTTTCGGCTATTCGCTGCTGGGCATGCTTCTCAAAAAAGCACAGCAGGGTTTGAAAATCAGATTGCTGCTCGACGCGCGCGGCACCAAAAAACTCACCCGCAAACTGGTTGGCCAGGATTTCCTGCAGGAACTGACCGAATACCCCAATGTTGAAGTCAAGGTT
The DNA here is from genome assembly GCA_028691595.1 of Candidatus Rifleibacteriota bacterium. Classification (GTDB taxonomy): domain Bacteria; phylum Muiribacteriota; class Ozemobacteria; order Ozemobacterales; family Ozemobacteraceae; genus Rifleibacterium. Next base: position 5,426 of record JAQUZA010000230.1, on the reverse strand, counting down.
TTTAACCCGGTTCACACCAATCTTCTCAGCGTTTTCACCGACCCGGCCAAGCTGATCGCTTCAAACCACGACAAGATTATCGTTATCGACGAAGAAATCGCTATTATCGGTGGTCGCAACGTTTCAATGGACTACTTCCTCGAACCCGAAGATCATTCTGGTGCCTACCGTGACTGTGACGTTGTCGTCAGAAGCAGCGAAATTGCAAAACAGCTCGACTGGGCATTTGACGAAGAATTTTCACAACTCAAAACCTATAGTGTCAGCAAAGAGCTCTGGGGCAATATCGATGTCATGAGCGATACTCTTAACGCCGCCCATGACACCATGTACAGCCACATTCTCAACGAACGTTTCGCTGCTCCACGCGGGGCCGGCAAGAAGTATCTCAAAGCTGCCGCCGACTTCAACAAAGAACTCGCAGGCTACAACAAACTGCGTGATTATACCGGTTTCGACCGCTTTGCGAATTCTGTCGAAGCACCAGCCAAGATTATCGACAAACATTCTATGGGTGGCCCCCGCAACGACATCACCGACCAGATGGTCAAGTATATCGATGGCTGCAGGCGTGAAGTTCTGATTCAGAACCCCTACGTCGTTCTCACAGAACGCATGTTTAATGCACTCAAGCGAGCCGGTCGACGTGGGATTCCGATCATCATGCATACCAACAGCCCGGCTTCAACAGACAGTCTGGCAACCCAGGCAATGTTTTATGCTGACTGGAAACGCATCTTCAAAGAAATCCCCGGCATTAAAATCTATGTCTACAAGGGGTCAAACAAGCTGCACGCCAAGAACTGGGTTTTTGACCGCAAAATCGGCGTGGTCGGCACCTACAATCTCGATTATCTCAGCGAACAGATCAACTCAGAAGTCGTCGCTGCCGTTAATTCAAGCGAGTTCTCCAAGCAACTGCGTGACGAAATTTTTAACGATATCAACATTTCTGAGCAGTATCAGTTCAGCGTCAATGACAAGGGTGAAGTCGAATCTGTACTTGGCCCCGACGATCTGCAGGGCAAGAACTTCTGGCTGCTGAAGGTTCTCTCCAAATTTACAATCTTCAAAAAGCTTATCTGATAAAGCATTTTTCAATATCGTCTTAAAGAAGAAGGGCACCTTTGGTGCCCTTCTTCTGATATTCGCATCTTCAAAGGCGCAAAAGCACCCAACATGCTGGCGCGCTGCCAGACAATGTGGAAAAAGCTTAAAACCGATTAAAGCACCGGGCAATTACCGACCGATATCCTTACGAAATTTAACCCGTTCAAGCTCGAGGCGGGAAATATCGGCGTAGCACTTGTTGCGAGCTTCTTCAAGGTTTTCACCTACGGCGGTTACACTTATCAAACGCCCGCTCCTGAAGCGGAAGTCGTTTGAATCTTCGGCCCGGCGGCAGCTGGAGAAAAAGACAAGAGAATCTTCAACCTTGTCAACACCCTTTACCAGCGGCTCGCCAGTTTCGTTATCGGGGTAACCATATCGGGCGATGACGACTGAAACGGCAGAATGTCGACCAAAAGCGACTTCAGAACCAACCGAAGTCAGGCAACCCATAGAACAGTCTTTAAGCAGAGTTGCCAGGTCGCCTCTGAAGCGGGTCAGAATACTCTGGGTTTCGGGGTCACCGAGACGCGCATTGAATTCAAGCACCTTCGGACCATTGGCCGTTAACATCAGCTGAATCGACAAAAAGCCCCGGTAAAGAAGGTTATCGGCTTTCATGCCGTTAACGACAGGCTGAACAATGGTATCTATGATTTTCTGGTCGAGTTCGGGAGTCAAATCAGGTGAAGGGCTGACAGCACCCATTCCGCCAGTAGTTGGGCCGGTTTCTCCGTCATCGGCACGTTTGTAGTCGCGGCAGGAACTGAACGACACCCACTGCTGACCATCAGTCAGAATTGTGTAAGAACATTCAATGCCAGTGATTTTTTCTTGAAGAATCAATGGCGGGTTATGCAGGTTAAGAAATTTTCTGGCAGCGTGCCTGGCCTCTTCAAGATCGTCACAGACCGCTACTCCGGTGCCGTGAGAAAACCCGTCGCATTTGACAACCAGAAGAGCCGGGTTCTCATCGAAGGCTTTTTCAGCTTCGGCAGCATTGACGACAATTCGAGTGACAGGCGATGGAATATGATGTCTGGCAATAAATTTTGCAGCAAAGGCCTTGCTGGTCTCAATTCGACCGGCATCAGCGGCCGGGCCGATAACCGGAATTCCGGCCAGAGCCAGAGCATCGACCGTGCCTTCTTCAACAAATTTTGAAGAGCCGATGACAGCCAGAGCTATTTTATCTTTGCAGAATCTGACCAGTTCTTCGTTATCTTTAAAAGGGATTCTTTTGCAGATAGGTATAGAAGCCATGCCCGCGTTTCCCGGGCAGGCAATGATTCTGTGCACTGACGGCGACTTGGCCAGGGCGTGAACAATCGAATGTTCTCTGGCACCTGAACCCAAAACAAGAATATCCACGGGCACCTCAACAGTTAAATTACTTGGGCGCGAGCATGTTACTATGCAACCCTCGCTGCGTCAAGAGCAAGTCCCACGAAAAGAGCAAAGAACGGCAGAGGGTGCCGTTCTTTGCTGTTATTCAGAAGTAACGAGATGAGTTACTGGGTCTGAACAGCCTTTTTAAGGCTTGAATATTCATCAGAATACTGCTTCAGCTGTTCAAAAACCTTTTTAGCGCCTTCCTGGTCGTTATTTTCGACGAGGCGGTTATACTGCAGGTAGGTATCGTAGTATTTCTTTTCGACATCGGCAAGTTTCTCAGAGGCATTACCAGTTACCGAGAACTGCGCCACGCCAGCGGTTGAGTCGCCGGCCACCACGGGGCCTGTCGATCGACCGGTTCCGCCAAGGTTGCCAATGCCACTCGCAAGATTACCAAAGCCACTGGTCGGCGTACCAACCGGGGTTGAGACAACACCCGAACCCTTACCAAACAATGAGACCTTGCCGCCCTTGGCAAAAGCAGTAACCCATTTTGCCACCTTACTGCCAAGGAAACCACCGACGATACCACCGATTATTGGCCCGATTACCGGGATTGGTGCGCCGAGAGCCATACCAATTGTTGAGCCTATCGATGAACCGATAAGGTCGGCTTTATCAATCTGCTGAAAAGCTTTGGCAACTGAAAATTCACCGTTTTTGATACCGGCAAGCAGGTTAGAGCCCATCTGACCGGAGGCAGAAGCAAATAGAACCGGAATCACTGAACCTACAAGAGCTCCGACCGGGCCTGGAATAATACTCTTAACGATTGAAGCCGTGAACTGGCCACCGGCGGCCCCGAGAGCCGAACCGACGACGCTGCCTGCGAATTCAAGGCTGGCAACCGATTTTACGGCCTGTTTGAAAGAGGGTTTGTTGCCATGAATCATGTCGATCGCCAGGTTGGTGCCGACCGCCACGGCAGTGGTAACAGCCAGATTCGAGAATGAGAAGCTGTTCTTCAAAGAAGTCTTGGCGCTCTGCTTGCCATCGGCAACGCCCTTGGCGAGCTTGCCCGAAAATGAATCGGCATACTGAACGTCAGCAGAAGCGCTCAGCATGATTTTGCTTTCGCCCTGACTGTTATCAACGACTTTTCCGTCTTCGAAAGATTTGCTCTTGTCGATCAGGCCGACTTTCTGGCCAACGGCAAATATTTTAGCCCTGACAGCGGTAATGACCTTTTGAAGGTTGTTTTTGATGAGGGTCATTATGGCTTTAAGTTTATCGATAGAACCGGCGAACTTGCCGCTGGTTTCGATCTTGGCAGCCTGCACACCAAGCTGTTCGATACCATAAGCGATCTGCTGGTCAGTGGTAAGATTCACCGGAGAGGTTCCGGCAGCCAGACTTGCTTTGGCAGACTCACCCGAAGTCTTGAGAGTGGAGCCAAGCACGGTTTTGGCGTTGGCCACAATTGCCTTCATGCGCTGGGCAATGCTCATGGTTTCCATGCCGGTGGGGGCTATCTTGTTATAGAGCGGTGTAGAAATTTTTTCAAGGCTGCTGAGGGTGCTCTGAGCGGTTCTCAGATTGCTCTGCAGACCGTTGAGCTGTGGAATCACGTTATTCAGCAGGGAAATATCGACCGGCTGCGCGGCATTAACGGGTATGGTAACCTGCGCTGTCTGGGCGTAGGCACCGAAGGTCGAGAGCACAAACATTATTATCGTCAGCAGCGAGATTCTTCGTAGCACCCTTTGATTCATGTAACTCATTTTCTATTCCTCCGCTCTTCTTGAAGAGACTGACTTTCGGGATCGGTACAATTATGTCGTTAATTATAAGAACGATTCGACATAGTGTCAATGAACCCGCAAAGCTTGCAACAATATACTTTGCAGAGTGTCGACAGTGTTGTATCATCATTCATATGAAAAACACACGCATTCTGCTGTTTGTAATGTTTCTGCTTCTTTTTGGCGATGCAGTTTCGGCACAGACCTTTCGAAAATGGGAATTTGTGAATCCTGCCGACCTGCAGATAACTGTCTCTGCGAATAAAACCGAGCTGATTGCCGGCGAAACGGCAACCTTCACCATCAGTATCCGCAACCGCACCGACAGAACCGTACAGATCCCCTACAAAACCGGTCAACAATGGGACCTGGCCGTTTATCACAACCGAACACAAATATACCGATGGTCTCAGGGTTCAGTCTGGGCAGATGCCCCGCATTCGGTGCCTCTCAAAGCCGGAGAAACCCGAACAGAGCGTCTTTGCTGGGCTTCAACAGACAGACTTGGCCTGCCGCTCCCACAGGGCATATACAGCATTCAAGGCATGGTCATGACCCAGCCGCGTTTTCTGGTTTCCAATGACTGCAAAGTTCGGCTGTTGCCCAAAGAAGTCAAAAAGACAGAACTAATCGATGCCAGACTGAATCAGATTTTCGAAATCGAGATTCCCCGCTACTCAGGAAACCGTGAGTTGAACTGGCAAATCGAGTATGAATACAACGACAATCGCCTTTCAATTCACCGGATCGAAAAAACCAGTGACAAGACGATTATTTTTTTTCACCCGAAGCGCACCGGGCACGTAAATTTTCACTTATTCGCCCATCACGACACCCAGGATGTCAGCGTCGCGCTTGAACGCCGCTCCTTCAGAGTTGAAGTCAAATAACAGGGCCGGAGGAATTCATGAACAACATTCAGGGAAGCAAACCAACCGTTGAAAGTCTGATGCTGCAAAAAGGTCTGGTTACAGACGATCAGCTCGACAAAGCCAGAATTATTCAGGCCCAGACCCTCGAGCGCCTCGAGACTATCATTGTCAGACTGGGTTATCTTTCTGAGAAGCAGATTCTCGATCTTTGGGCCGAATTTCTCGGCATTTCGGTTGTCGATCTGACCAATATCAAGGTAGATGCCAAGATTCTTTCGCTGATTCCTGAATATCAGGCCAAGCAGTA
>JAQUZA010000229.1:3167-5641 GCA_028691595.1 Candidatus Rifleibacteriota bacterium | reverse complement strand
GCTCTGAAAAAAGACATCGTTCGACACGCTGCTGAAAAGATCTACTCCGTTGTTCTGAGCAAAAAGTATTTCGAGGGCGGCATCAGAACCAAAAGTTGACTCAAGAACCTCAAAAATCAGCTGGGTGGTCATTTCATCGACAAGCAGTCTGGTGTTGTCGATTGATTTTCGCGAAAGTGAAGGGTCAAGACGGCTCATAACCCTGCCGGCGTGAAAGGAAAGAGCCTTTTTCATCGGGTCACCTTCTGGCGAAACGCTACCGTCGATGGCAATAAATTCGCTTAAACCATTGGTGGCATCAACCATCAAAGAACTGACACCCAGCCCCTGAGTCTGATTAAAAATCTTCTGCCAGAATGTATCGAGCATCTTGAGCAGTCTTTGTCTGGCTGCTTTAAACTTGTCACTCTCATCATCTTCGGGCAGTTTGAGGCTTAATAGATTGGTCAGGCCAGCATTTTCGAGAATTTTCTGTAATTTTTTGGGGGCAGCGAACTGATGAAACCCTGTCTGCTGCTCGATCATACCAACCTGATGCCGAAAAATTGCAACACTGTCTTTTAAAAGGTTTTCCTGCCAGTCACCGATCAGCATTACCAGCACAAATAACAGGCCGGCAACCGGCAGCAGCATGGTTCCGAGAAAACTGCCGAAAATCTGGCCCCTGACTGAGGTTGCCAGGCCCTGCTCGCGAGTTGCCTTGAACCAGCCGGCTGCCGTCAAAACCATCAGGGCAAGAATTATCGTGACTCCGGCTTTTTCATTCGCTATCCAGCTTTTGGGCTGAACCAACCTGGTAGCGACCAGATGAACTTTTGGTAATTCCCCTCTCGAAATGGTTTTGTCTACGGCCCATCCAGCAACAGTATTCTCGCTTTTGTATGCCAATGATAAAAGTTGTGCGGCCCTGTTACCTGTACCTTGCTCGATGCCGTTGTCAGCGAGAAGTTTGGCTATGTTGCCCTGCTCATCTTCGATGCTGAGGTGTTTCAGATCGATGCGGGCCGAAACGATTGAATCATCTACCGGTCTAAGCTGCAGGGAACCGGCAGTCTCTGGTGGTCTGCAGAGCAAAAGAATGCCGCCGGCAAGCAACGACCGGTATTCTGTTGCGCCAAATCGCCCAAAATACCTCATTTCTTGGGGAAATGCAGAGTAATTATCGAGTTTGCGGCAATGCTCAAGATGTTCAAGATACCGCCTGTTCAAGATAGGCTGCCAATAAAGCCAGAAGGATTCTGAAGCAATGCTGACGTTTTCAAATCTGCCGCGGCTGTCTCGAGCCAGCAGCAGACCGCTCATGGTTTCTCCCAGAAAGCGCAGTTTCTCGTCATCTGGTACGAGAAAACGGTTAAACTGCAACCCATAGGCAGCCAGGCAGCTATGCAGAGTTTCGGTAAGCTGTCGGTTTAACGGTCGCTGCGAGGTGTCATCGGTCTGGAGATTTTTGCCCTGTTTCTGCGGTTCTGGCCAGGGAATTATCATTATTTCTTCCGGGTGCAGCCCCGCAGCACGCAGTTCTTTGTCGAGGCATGTTTTGACTTCAGTCAGTTGGTCTGGTCGTGAAGAATTCTGGTCGAAGCCAATATTCTGCAGAAGCCTGTCTGCGACTTTTCGTATGTGCAGTTCGATCATCGCTTTTTTGCTCTGGCCGCTTTTTTCGCGCTCAAGAAAACGTTGATTTGCAGCATGGGCCCTGCGGTTTAAATCACTGTGGTAGCGGTCAAGGCCATTGTACAGACCAAAAAGACTGAGCAAAAATGGAACAATTAAAATGAACAGACCAGGAAAAAGATTTACGCGTGCAGACTTGATCTGCTCTGCAAACTGGTCATAAGAAAAAGTATTATTGCTTTTTCCATCAGTTTTTTCAGCTTTTTCATGCTGCCAGGCAGGCTGGCCATGCTCTGCAGCAGAAAAATTTATCAGACGGGTTTCTTCAAGGGTTTTTGTGCAGACAAAAACTGTTTCTTCGCCAAGAACCTGTCTTTGCAAGATTCTGGCAAATTCAGAATGCCTGATTAGAGCTTCGCCCGCATCAGCGGCTATTACGAGTGGCAACCCCGGGTATTCTTTGCTGAGCGCTTCAAGTTCACCGGCTTTTTTTAAGGTTCCGCCTACCTGCAGAACCTCATTTCGCGAGCCGCGACTGCCAATGTGTACAGTGCGTGAGCTGCCCGCCGCGATACCAATGCCGATGCGATAGGTGAAGAAACCCTGCCTGGCGCGTTCTTCATTGATCAGTGCCATTGTCTGCAGCATGGTCAGACCGGCTGCTGCCGCCTTGCTCAAGGAGTCGGCCCGCTGCTCATCATTGCAGGGAAAACAGGCTTCGATGGCATCACCCACAAATCTGCTGATTTGGCCGCCATGAGCGTAAATAATCTGACTCATGTGATTAAAGTGATGATTGAGCAGGCGGGTGATAACGTCGGGGGCATTTTTCTCGCAGGGGGTTGTAAAATCGCGGATGT
>JAQUZA010000229.1:0-3157 GCA_028691595.1 Candidatus Rifleibacteriota bacterium | reverse complement strand
CGGATGTCAGAGACCAGAACGATGGTCGATACAGCTATATCTTCTTCGGTTTGGGCTTCTTTAGGGCGGTCACGAATAATCTGCAGGGCATTACCTGATACCAGCGACAGCAGGCGCTGTCTGGCCTTCAAGGCATCGAGCATTTCGTTGAAGGATGCGAAGATTTTCCAGATTTCATCGCGTCTTTTTATATCGGGTAATTTTTGCAGCAAACCATTCTGGACGTTGACAAGCGATTGCCGCAGCAGCAGAAACGGTTTTATAAGCCTTGCCGAAAGCAGACTGCGGAAAAATAATATACTCAACAGACCAAACACGAGCAGCAGAACAAAGTGCTTTATCAGCCTGTCAATTTTTTCGTCGATAAAGCTCGTGGCCATTTCGCCGGCCAGAATTATGCCCGGCCGCCTCAGTGACGAAAACGCCACTTCAATTTTGTGCCCCTGCGGCGAAAGGGTAAATGAGAATCCGTTCTGTAAAGAGGCTGTAAAAGCGCTTCTTGACAGGTCGAGGTGTTTGTGGCTGCTGGCAATAAGTTGCAGGCCATCTGCCTGCTTGCGAAACACGGCAAAACGGCTGCCCGGATATTCGCGCTTCAATTTTTGCAGGGTTTCGCTGCAGAAATGGGTATCAAGCTCGTCTTCAAGCCAGCTCACCGAGAAGGCCAGTTTCGGGTTCTGATCAGCTGGATAAAAGTCGAAAAATCTGACGATGGAAAAGCTGCCAAAGGCAGCCTGGGTAGCCTGACCTACCGATTTATTAACGAACCCGTGACAGATCGGCAGGCGCAGCAGATTCTCAAAGGCAGTTTTTATAGCGACATCAGCGTCTGTTATGAAGGGTGTTGACGTGGCAACGGCAAGGTCTGCAAGCGAATTGCTTTTTCTCAGGGCATCTATCAGGCCAATACGGTTGAACCTGGTATAGCCGGCCAGCGCGGCCTGATGCATCGGGGTGCGAAAAATTTCGCGCATCTTTCCTTCGGGGTTAACGAACATTATTGAGCCCCATGGCAGCGGCGGCGAGAAGCTTTGCAGAAACTGACGGGTTTCGTCTATCAGAACCGGCAAAGGCGATTCTTCGTTTTGAATACCGTCTTTGAGCCATGGCATTTTATGAAGCTTTTGCAGTTCGTTGCGGTAGCGTGAGTAGGTTTCTTCGATGCCCTGATCAAAAGCGGCCATCGCCTGATGCAATTTTTGTCGAGCTTCGCGCAGCAGGGTAATTTTTAATTCTTCAACATAAAGGTTGGCGGCAATTAGAAACAACGAGAATGGAATCGCGGCGAGTGAAATAAAGAGCAATGAAAATCGATTTTTCAGGCTCAAAGGGGGCGGATTATAACCGCCGGCGAAAGCAAGCAGCAAAAACAGGGTCAGAGTCAGGTATAAAAGCCTTACTGCACTCAATGATTGTGCACGGTGGTCTTCCCCGGCAATTTGTGGCAAAAAAACAAAAGCCAGATGGGATGAGTTCGGGATGTTTCTGGCATAGAGTTCCCAGGTGCCATGCTTTTCACCCCAGGGTAGAGAGGTGCGCTCCAGGGTTGCTAAGCCTGGTTGTTGACGCATTTGGTTGCGAAAATCTGCCAGCTCGGGCAGAGAAAGCAATTTTTGCGGGTAAATCGAGGGAAGTTCAGAAGGAAAGACCCGCCAATACCCGGCCAGGCAGCTTTTGTCGACTGAGTTGTGCGGGTGAAATTTTCCCTTATTCGCAGATGTTGCAGATCTGGTCATAGCAAAGCGCTGCAGGGCAGGTGAGTCTGGCAGCAGCAGAAAAAAGCCGCCGATTTTGCGGCCGTTTACTTCGACAGTTTCCCATAGCAGCAGATGATGGCGGTTGCGGTAAATGATGCGCGTGGGCCTGCCTTTGCGCAAGGCGAGATTTTTGACTGTCAGGCCGGGCCCGAATAAAAAGTCGATCAGTTTATTATTGCCCTGAGTTGCGTCATTTTTTTCGATTGCTGCAAAGGCGTTTGCCATGCCGCGGCGGCTGACTGATGAAGCCTCTGGAAAGAGAACCGTGCGGGCAGTTTTTTCTGCAGGGTGTTGTGCATAAGAAAATACCCAGATTTCGTGCTCAGGAAAAGAAGAGTGCAGAAACTGTTGTTGCGGCTTCAGTTTGAAGATTAAATTTTCATCGACTGATTCAGAAAAACTGTTCTTGAGCCTGGTAGAAATTCTGGTCAGATATGGCTCAAGCTTTGCTCCATAACTCATGGTACCAAGAATCTGGCGAGCATCATCGTCGCGTTGCAGGGAAGCCTTCTGCCGGCGCTGGCTGTGAATTGCTGACCAGCCTGAATCAATGATAAATGCGGAGAGCGAAAAGATTCCAAAAATTAGAAAATATGGAAAAAATAGTTTTCTACGATTCGAATTTTCTGATGTCCGCATTAATTTTGAGTCCGAATTCTGCTTCCTGAACTTTTAATCAAGGAGTTTGCCAGTCTTGTAGCCGGTCATGCCGGCATATTTCAGTGCCCCCAGAAATTGGTGAATTTTTTAAAAGAAGCAAGTGTGTCGATTACCTTGGATGCACGTTCGGCAACGCTGCCCCTGAGGGTAAGATATGGAATTTTCCGGCAATGCAGGTCGGCAATGACCTGTTTTTGCATGATTTCGCGGTTAGCATCACCTGACCGGTCAAATGTGTGGTCGTAAGGGATGTCGGTAGCGCAGAGAAAATAAAGATCATAACGCCCGGCAAGTTGTGATGCCATTGCTTCGAGTTCAGGTTCGGCCATACCATGATAGTGATACGAAAAGATTCTTGTGGTTAGAACATTCGTATCAGTAAAAAGAACATTGCGGGCCTTGAGAAGCAGGGCTTCTTCTCGCACCAGGTGCCCTCTGGCAATTTCGACGAGCTGTGCGGGTGTGAGGCGGCGGTCGATTTGATGCTGATCCCAATATTCCCGGCCGTATTCTGGCATCCAGGTCGTAGACAGCTGTCTGGCGAGATGCTCTGCCAGTGTTGACTTACCAGTCGACGGGCCACCGAGAAAGGTTACATTCACCACAAGATCGCGGTAAACAACATCTGACAGATATGCTCTTGCGGCGAACGGGTCTTTACGGATTTCTGTGCCGGAGACAGGCACAAGACGGCGGTCGATGTCGATGGTGCGGATCATGGCCTTGAGGGCTTTGCTGAC
>JAQUZA010000228.1 GCA_028691595.1 Candidatus Rifleibacteriota bacterium | reverse complement strand
GGCCTTTGATGTCACTCCACCTGAACTCATAACTGCCATTATCACTGACAAAGGTATTATCCGCCCCATTTATGGTCAGACTATTCCTGAGATTATCGGCAGAAAGCGGCCGGAGTCTTTATCATGAGCATGCTCAGAGAGTTTCAGACCATTGGCTACGATCTATTTGTCGCCGGGTTGAACAATTCACATTCAGGCAACATGAGCATCAGAGTGAACCGGATGATGGCGATAACACGCAGCGGCTCAATGCTGCATCGTCTCGAATACAACGATATTGTCGAAACCCTCATAGATGGTGAAGATTCTGAATCAGCCAGGGCCTCACGCGAACGGCCGGTTCATCGCGCCATTTACCTGCAGACCGGTGCTCAGGCAATTGTTCATGCTCACCCGCCCCAGCTGATAGCTGCGTCTTTTTTCTGCGACAAATTCGAGCCGGTCGATGCCGAGGGCCGTTACTTTTTTCCGACCGGTATACCGGTTGTAGAAGTCGTTAATGCCATTGCCTCAGATGAGGTGGCAGCGAAGATCGCACCGTTGCTTAAAAGCACACCGGTAGTTATCGTGCGCGGCCATGGCACTTTTGCAGTAGGCAACTCTCTGGAAGATGGTTTTCACTACACCAGCAGTCTGGAACACAGTGCCAGAATTGCTTCAGCATATCGAGCAAATTCAAACTCAAGATAAGGACACCTGCAATGCTTTTCGAAAAACCAGAAAATACGGTTTCAGCCAGACGCGAAGAAGAAATTCTGAAATACTGGGAAAAGGAAGACATTTTCCAGAAATCAATGAAGAATCGCGAAGGCGCAAAGAAATTTGTGTTCTTTGAAGGGCCGCCCACTGCCAACGGCACTCCCCACCCCGGCCACGTACTCACCAAAGCCATGAAGGACCTTGTGCCCCGCTACAAGACTATGTGCGGCTACCATGTCGGGCGCAAGGCCGGCTGGGATACCCACGGCCTGCCGGTTGAGCTTGAAGTTGAGAAGCAGCTGGGCATCGAGAGCAAGCAGGATATCGAAAAATACGGCATCGAAAATTTCATCAAAAAGTGCCGCGAGAGTGTTTTTAAATATGAGGCTCAATGGCGGGCGATGGTTACCCGTGGTGGTTTCTGGGTTGACATGAATGACCCCTACATAACCTGCACCAATAATTATATCGAAACAGTCTGGTGGATGCTCGGCCAGTTCTGGAAGGAAGGCATGCTCTACGAGGGCCATAAGGTCGTTCCTTACTGCCCACGCTGTGGCACAGCACTTTCTTCACATGAAGTTGCTCAGGGTTATCGTGAAGTCGAAGACCCGTCTGTTTATGTCAGGTTTGCCATCAAAGGGCAGGCTGACACGAGCTTCCTGGTCTGGACGACAACACCCTGGACGCTCATTTCCAATGTGGCATTAGCAGTTGGCAAAGACATCGATTACGTCAAAGTCAAACTCAATGATGAGTTTTTGATTCTTGCCAAAGCCAGGCTTGAGGTTCTCAAAGGCGAGGGCGAAATAGTTGAGAGCATGAAGGGCGAACAGCTGCTTGGCATCGAATATCAACAGCTTTATACCTATGTAAAACCCGATAAAAAGGCACATTACGTTATCGCTGGCGACTTCGTATCCACAGAAGACGGTTCTGGTATCGTTCATATTGCCCCGGCTTTCGGCGAAGACGACTATCGCGTCGGCAAAGAGAACGACCTGCCAGTTATTCAGCCCGTAGGCCTTGACGGCAAATTCAAAGACGAAGTTACCCCCTGGAAAGGCATTTTCGTAAAAACAGCCGACCCCGAAATAATCAAAGAGCTCAAAACCAGCGGTCGACTTTTTGCTTCAGCCAGAATCAAGCACACCTACCCCTACTGCTGGCGCTGTGACAGTCCGCTGCTTTACTACGCGCGCCACAGCTGGTTTATCAAAGCCACTGCTTTCAAAGACGAAGTTCTCAAAAACAACGACCTGATCAACTGGTATCCAGCTCATATAAAAGAGGGGCGTTTTCTCAACTTCCTCGAAAACATGATTGACTGGGCGATATCACGCGACCGCTACTGGGGCACTCCCTTGCCAATCTGGGTTTGCACTGAATGCAAACACCATCATCTGGTTGAAAGCATCGCCAACCTGAGGGAAATGGGCCGCAATGTTCCAGCCGATATCGAGCTGCACAAGCCATACGTTGATCAGATCGACCTGAACTGCCCCAAATGTTCAGGCGCAATGAAACGCGTGCCTGAAGTAATTGACTGCTGGTTTGATTCTGGGGCCATGCATACCGCCCAGTGGCATTACCCCTTCGAAAACCAGGAAACATTCAAAGAAAATTTTCCGGCTGACTTTATCTGCGAGGCAGTTGACCAGACCCGTGGCTGGTTTTACAGCCTGCTGGTTACCAGCACTTTTCTGCATAAGGCTCCTGCCTACAAGAACGTTGTTGTTCTCGGCCTGATCTGCGACAAGAACGGTATCAAGATGAGCAAGTCAAAGGGCAACGTCCTGGACTGTATGTCACTGTTTGACAAATACGGTGCTGATGCCGTTCGCTGGTCACTCTACAGCGGCACTGCCCCCTGGAACACCAGAAGATTTTATGAAGAAGCCATTGCAGAGTCTCAGAAGCGTTATCTTGGCACCCTGCAGAATGTTTACAGCTTTTTCGTTCTTTATGCCAACATCGAAAACTTCAACCCTCAGCAGCACAATATCCCCGTGGCTGAGCGCCCTGAAATCGACCGCTGGATCATTTCACGCTTCAATCACACGAATGATGAAGTTCGCAAAGCCATGGACCGCTTCGAAGTGGTATGGGCCACCGGCCACATGGAAAAATTCGTTGACGACCTTTCGAACTGGTATGTACGCCGCAGCCGCCGCCGTTTCTGGAGCAGTGAAAAGAGTGCCGATTCAACCAGCGCCTTTTTAACACTTTATGAAGTTCTGGCAGGCATGGCAAAGCTGACTGCGCCCTTTACCCCCTTCATCGCCGAAGACATTTATCGCAACCTGGTGGTCAGTATCGACAAGTCAGCCCCCGAAAGCGTACATCTGACTGATTACCCGACCGCACACGAAGATTTGATTGACGAGCAACTTGAACGCAAGATGGAATTCGTCATGAAAGTGGTTCAGCTTGGCCGCGCCGCCCGCAATGAGGCTAATCTCAAGGTCAGGCAGCCACTGGCCGAAATGAAGGTCGTCATCGTTGACGACTTCGAGCGCCAGGCACTGAAAGACATGGAAAACCTTCTTCAGGAAGAACTGAACATCAAGGAAATCTGCCCGGTGAATGATGCTGCGAGCCTGGTTCGCTATATCGCCAAACCCAATTTCAGAACCATCGGTCAGGGGCCTTTAAAAGGCATGATTCCGCAGATCAAGGCACACCTTGAAACAGCCGATGGCAATGAAGTTAGAAAACAGCTGGCAAATGGCGGCTATGAGTTCAACCTTGACGGCAAGCCGGTCACCCTCAAGCCAGAAGAAGTTGACATGCAGGCCCAGGCTTCAAGCGACTTTGCCGTGCAGTCTGACGGATCTTTAAGTATCGCGCTCAAGAAGATTCTGACCCGTGAACTGGTTCTCGAAGGTCTGGCACGCGAACTGGTCAATAAAATTCAATTTATGCGCAAAGACCGCGGATTTGATATAATTGACCGCATCAGGGTCGGTTACGATGTTATCGATACTGACATGCAGAAAGATATTGATGATTCCGTCAGCCAGTTTGGCAGCTATATCACCCAGGAAACCCTTGCCCGTCATATCGGTGCCATGGATGCCGAAATCGGTGAAGCTGCTGAATGGAACATTAACGGCATCAGAGTTAAGCTTGGGATCGCAAGGGAGACCTCAGTATGAGATTCAGACTTCCGTTAAAAACGCTTTCCGAAACCGTTGCAATCGTCAGCAAGGCTGTTGCAGCCAAAGGAATAAAGCCTATTCTCGCAAACCTGCTGATTACTGCCCATAACAATCAGCTCAGGTTTGTCGGCACCGACCTTGAAGTGATGATGATTTCGACGACTGAAGCCCAGATCGAAGAAAGCGGCAGCTTTACGATTCCCGCAAAGCTTGTCCAGGAAATCATTTCCAGTATTCCTGCCGATGAAGAATCGATGGTTAGTTTTGAACTCTCTGACCAGGAAGCCAGCGAAATTACCATCGCCAGCGGCCGAAGCAAATACAGTCTGCAAATTCAGGGTATTGAAGAATTCCCACCGGTGCCGGTTCTCGAAGAAGAAGGTCTGCCGGTGTTTCAGGCACAGAGTGATTCAATGTCAAGAGCTCTTAAAGAAGCTTCTGTAGCCATGAGCGTTGAAGATGGCAACCCGGTGCAAAAAAGTATCTGCATCGACTTCACCAACCCTGAACGCCCGATTATGGCTTCAACAGACAGCAAGAGGCTCGCGGTAACAAAAATTGCCAACATCGAGATTCCCGAAGTTTTCCGCAGGGCTTTTCTGGTACCATCAAGGGCTGTGGCTGAGCTGCAAAAACTTTTTGAAAGCAATGATCAGGTTTCAATTGGCCTCTACAAAGAACAACTCGTTTTCAGTTCGCCTCAATTTCAGCTTATTACCCGTCTGGTAGATGGCAGATTTCCTGACTACAACAGAGTTTTGCCCAAAGAGTCCAGTCGCATTCTTAAATTGAAGCGCAAAGAACTGACCCAGTCTTTGAAGGCGGTTGTGCCAATCGCGAGAAATATCAGTGGTCTGGTTCACTTCGATGTTTCGGCAAACGAAACCAAAATCTGGTCGGATGCAAAAGAACAGGGCAAAGCTGAGTCCTTTATTCCATCTGAACTCAGCGGTGAACCCATTAACATCGCCTTTAACGTTAAGTTCCTTCAGGATTTCCTTACGGTGCTGAATGACGAAGAAGTCGTAATAGAAATGACCACGCCAAGTTATCCGGGCTTGTTGCGACCCGGAAACCCTGAATCTGAATTCAAATATGTCGTTATGCCAATGTCTTACTAAAAAGGAAGCGGGAAACACAAATGAGCAAAACAGATTTTGCCAGACTGCGCCGCGAGATCATCAGTGAAAAATCAGACATTCGCAAAGTTGCTCTTGCCGAACTGAAAACTCTCACGGCAGAAGAAGCTTTGCCTATATTGACCGACCTTTTGAACTGCAAGAACGATGACGTGCTTGCTGACGTGAGCAAGGCCATGGTTGCCTATAAAGACGATTGCCTGCCCTATCTTGTCAAAGCCCTTACTTCTGACAGCTGGAACCTGCGAAAAGGTGCCTCGGCGGCGCTGGCGAAGCTCGGCCCGGGCTCGTTGAACAAGCTGATGGCAATGGTTCCCGAAAACGAAGAAGATGTCGACTACTGGATGGTTCAAACCCTTGGCAACATGGGTGGCGAAGCAGTTCAATACCTGGTGAGAATTTTCAAACACTCGAACCTGAAAATTCGTCTTGCTGCGATAAGAGCCGCGCAGAACATCAACGATCCCCGCATGGTTGTTTCATTGCTGCATCTGCTTGAAGAACAGAACTGGCCGGTTCGCAAAGCCGCTTATGACAGCCTCGAAAAGATTTATACCTGCAACCAGCAGGCCGTTGCCAGCGCCCTGGAAAACAGCAGCGACGAAGCAAAATTCTGGATCATCAAACTTCTGGCACAGCGGGCAACTCCCG